>JBBSEO010000152.1:0-6031 GCA_038239645.1 Chthoniobacterales bacterium
GCTGAAGCGGTCGCTCGAGTTTTGCAGATGCCGCACAAAGTCGCGGTAGAACTCCGTCTTCGCGTGGCGATGATAACCAATCGCATTATAAAGATCGGCGACGCGTTTGCCCGGCATCAGCCCGCGCAACCATTGCACCAGTCCATAGGTCGCGGGCGCGTCGACGCGAAAATACGCGCGGGTGTAGGAAAACAGAATTGCCAGATCCGCTTCGCCGATCAAGACCGCGTCCAGCGTTAACCCTGCTTCATCTGGATGACGAACGCAGAGCGCCAGTGGAATCGATTTCTCCCCCGCCACGATTCGACCGACGAGGAATGCGCCGCGTCCCCGGTAAAAAACTGTTCGAAGCATTTCGAGCTGTTCGAAGTTGTGCGAGCCAAGCGCTGCCAGAATTCGCTCGGCGGCCTCGGCGCATGAGTGCTCAAGATCGCGCCAGCAATCGCGGGCAAATCCGACGCCGTCCGCATCGCTCAGGGCCCGCTGCAGCAATAACGCCAAAGGGCCGCCGGCATATCTTTCGCCAAGATTGGTGGCGGGTTCGCTCGGCGGCGCATCGAAATCGGTGTCGACGAACTCGATCGATTGGTCCACCCCTTCCGTCGCGAAAGCGCGGCGGGTAATGGAATTGAAAAAACTTTCCGCAATTTCCCACCGTGGCGATTGCACAATCAACGCTGAATAAACCGCCTTGATCGCGCTCCAAACCGGGCGCTCCTGCCAGCGATCACCCATCAGCGCTCGTGTCTTCCCGGTTAAACCCTCGAGCACGCCGGGATAGAGGCGCAGCCGCTCCGAGGCATCGTTGTAACTGCCGGCCCAATCACGCTTCAGAAAACGTTCGCGGGCCCGCCGCGTGATTTCATCGAACGAATTTTCGTAATCGCGAAAGGCGTCGCGCCCGGCCGCGGCGACGACGGCCGCGAGTCGGCTGTCGGTCAATCGCGCGGGGGAATCGTCTTCGCTCAATGAAACTGCTCTTGCTCGGTCGAGCCGTGGAGCGCGGTGGTCGACGACGCGCCGCCGCTGATCACCTGGGCCACTTCATCGAAGTAGCCCGTGCCGACTTCGCGCTGATGTTTCGTGGCACTGTAGCCGTCGCTCTCCGCCGCGAATTCCTCCTCCTGTAGCTCGGAATAGGCCGCCATCCCGCGCTCGCGATAGCCGCGCGCGAGTTTGAACATGCTGTAATTGAGCGCGTGGAAGCCGGCGAGCGTGACGAATTGAAACTTGTAACCCATCGCGCCGAGTTCTCGTTGGAAACGCGCGATCGTTTCGGCATCGAGCTTCGCCTTCCAGTTAAAGGAAGGCGAACAATTGTAGGCCAGAAGTTTGCCGGGAACTTTGGCGTGAATGCTTTCGGCAAATTTCTTCGCCTCGGCGACATCCGGTTTGGAAGTTTCGAACCAGAGCATGTCCGCGTAAGGCGCATAGCTCAGACCGCGGCCGATGGCCTGGTCAATCCCAGCGCGCACCCGATAAAATCCCTCCACCGTGCGCTCGCCTTCCAGAAATTCATGGTCGCGCTCGTCAATGTCACTCGTGAGCAAGGCCGCCCCACCGGCGTCCGTCCGCGCGATCAAAATCGTCGGCACCTCGCAAACATCGGCCGCGAGACGAGCGGCGATCAGATTTGTGATCGCCTGCCTCGTCGGAATCAAAACCTTCCCGCCCATGTGCCCGCATTTCTTTTCGCTCGCGAGTTGATCCTCGAGATGCACCCCGGCTGCGCCCGCCTCGATCATCGCCTTGATCAATTCGAAAACGTTGAGCGGGCCGCCGAAGCCCGCTTCGGCATCGGCCACGATCGGCACAAACCAATCGATCTTGTCGTTTCCTTCCGCATGCGCAATCTGGTCGGCGCGTTGCAGCGCCTGATTGATTCGCTTCACCACCGCAGGAACGCTGTTCGCCGGATACAGACTTTGATCCGGGTACATCTGTCCGGCGAGATTGGCGTCCGCCGCGACTTGCCAGCCGCTAAGATAAATCGCTTTCAAGCCAGCTTTGACCTGCTGCACCGCCTGATTGCCGGTGAGCGCGCCCAGCGCCGGGACAAAATCTTCGCTCTTAATTAATTGCCACAGTTTCTCGGCGCCGCGCCGTGCCAGCGTTTGCTCGATCACCACGCTGCCCTGCAAGCGCTGCACGTCAGCCTTGGAATACGTTCTCTCGACGCCTTTCCAGCGTGCGTCGCCCGCCCAATCAGTCGAGTTTGCCATAGCCCGGTAAGGTCAGAAATTCCACGAAATCATCGTCGGTCGTAATGCGATCAAACAGTTCGCGCGCGAGCTCAAATTTATCTCCGGCAAAGCGCTGAACTTTGCCGAGCTCTTCGCCGAGCACGGCGCGAAATAATTCCTTCGTCACTTTCCGCCCATCGTTCAATTTGCCTTCGCGATGGCGGATCCATTGCCAGACCTGTGCGCGCGAAATCTCCGCGGTCGCGGCGTCTTCCATGAGATTGAACAAGGGCACCGCGCCGTGCCCGCGCAGCCACGCTTCCAAATACTGCACGCCGACGCTGATATTTTGGCGAAGGCCTGCTTCCGTAATCGGACCGCTTGGCCCGAAATCGAGCAAATCCCTGGCCGTGATCTTCACGTCGTCCCGTTTCCGCTCGATCTGATTCGGCGTTGGCATCACCGCGTTGAAAGCGTCGAGCGCGAGCTGGACCATGCCAGGGTGCGCGACCCAGGTGCCGTCATGACCGTCGCGCGCTTCGCGGTCCTTGTCCGCGCGCACTTTGGCGAAGGCTTCTTCGTTCGCCGCCGGATTGTCTTTCACCGGAATCTGCGCCGCCATTCCGCCCATCGCGAAAATCTCGCGGCGATGGCACGTCTTGATGCAAAGGAGCGAATAGGAGTGCATGAAATGCGTCGTCATCGTGATCAGCGCGCGATCAGCGAGCAGAAAATCGCGTTTGTTCCGGAATTTCTTGATGCAGGAAAAAATGTAATCCCAGCGTCCGCAGTTCAGTCCGGCGGAATGATCGCGCAGCTCGTAGAGAATCTCGTCCATCTCGAAGGCGGCCGGGATCGTCTCGATCAAAACCGTCGCGCGAATCGTGCCCGGCGGAATTCCGAGTTCAGCCTGCGCCAGCTTGAAAACATCATTCCAAATCCGGGCTTCGAGATGACTCTCCATTTTCGGGAGATAGAAATACGGGCCGCTCCCGCGCGCGATCAGCTCCTTCGCGTTGTGAAAAAAATAGAGGCCGAAATCGACCAGCCCGCCCGCCACCGGCTCGCCCTCGACGAGGAAATGTTTCTCGACCAAATGCCAGCCACGCGGCCGCGGCATCAGCACCGCGACCTGCTCGTTCAATTTGTATTCTTTCCCGCTGGGATTGGTGAAGGTGATTTGGCGACGAATCGCGTCGCGCAGATTGATTTGTCCCTCGACCATGTTGGCCCACGTCGGCGCATTCGCGTCCTCGAAGTCGGCCATGAAAACTTTGGCGCCGGAATTGAGCGCATTGATCGTCATCTTGCGATCCGTCGGCCCCGTGATTTCAACGCGGCGATCGCGAATATCAGCCGGAATTGGCGCGCATTTCCAATCGCCCTCGCGAACCTCTTTCGTCTCTGGCAAAAAATCGAGCGAGCCACCGCGATCGAGCTCAGCCTGGCGCTCTTCGCGCCGCTTCAGACACTCGGCCCGGCGCGCGCAAAAGGTGCGCTGCAATTTTGCCACAAAAGCGATCGCTGCCGGAGTGAGAATTTCCTCAAAACCGGGCGCCATTTCGCCGCGCATTTCCACGCCATCCGGCAATCTTGTTTCAGAAGTCATCGACGCCATGCTTGGCTGCACCTTGGCATGGAATCGCGTGAAAATCGCGTAGCGCGTGCTTTCCAGCTTCGGCTTCGGATGACGAACGCCTCTCGTGATGACACCGCTGCGCCGCTCTGTTATAGAAGGCGCATGAAGCCTCGCCTCGCCCTTGCGCTCACGCTCGTCCCCACCCTCGCCACTTTCGCCCAATCGACTCCGCAGCAACTGGCCGACGCCGAATTACCGTCGCTCCTCACCATTTACAAAGACTGCCACGCCCACCCCGAACTCTCGACGCACGAAGAGCAAACCTCTGCTCTTGTTGCGAAGGAATTGAAAGCGGCGGGCTGCGAAGTCACCGACCATGTCGGCAAATACAAAGAGGCCTCGCAGAAAAGTTACGGCGTCGTGGGCGTGATGAAGAACGGCGACGGCCCCGTGGTTCTCGTTCGCACCGACCTGGACGCGCTGCCGGTCGAAGAAGAGACGGGCCTGCCCTACGCGAGCAAGGTCGTGACCAAAAATGAAAAGGGCGATGATGTTCACGTGATGCATGCCTGCGGCCACGACGTGCATGTCGCCACCTTCATCGGCGTCGCCCGCGCGCTCGCCAAATTAAAGGATCAATGGCACGGCACGATCGTGTTTGTCGGGCAGCCGGCCGAGGAACTCGGGACCGGCGCGCGTGCGCTCCTTGACGACGGACTTTACTCCCGCTGGCCAAAGCCAAATTTCGCACTCGGGTTTCACGATAATGCGCAGATGCCGATCAATCATATCGGCGTGACCGAAGGTTATACCTACGCCAACGTCGATTCGGTCGACGTCACCGTGCACGGCGTCGGCGGCCACGGCGCCTATCCCCACAAAACGAAGGATCCTGTTGTTCTCGCGGCAGAAATCATCAACGCCTGGCAAACGATTGCTTCGCGCGAAAATAATCCGATCGACCCGGTCGTGGTCACGGTGGGCTCGATCCACGGCGGCACCAAGCACAACATCATCTCCAACGAAGTGAAAATGCAGCTCACGGTCCGGACTTATAAGTCTGACGTCCGCGAACGCGTGCTTGCGGCGATCGATCGCATCGCCAAAGGCTGCGGCGCTGCCGCTGGCCTGCCGGCGGACAAGATGCCGGAGACTAAAGTGCTCCGCGACGAATTTACCCCCGCGACCTACAATAACCCTGAGCTAACGAAACGGCTCGTCGGTCCGTGGAAAAAATCGCTCGGCGAAAACAACGTCGACATGGTCGATCCGACGATGGGAGGCGAAGACTTTTCGGAATATAGCCTGCCGGATCATTCCATCCCCGCGGTCGATTTTCACGTTGGCGCCGTGGCGGTGGAGAAGATTGAGGAATCGAAAAAGCCGGGCGCGGCACCGTTGCCGAGTTTGCATTCGAGCAAATTTGCCCCCGTGCCCGAGCCGACGATTCGCACCGGCGTCGTCGCGATGACGAGCGCCGTGCTCGACTTGATGAAGAAGTAAATCAAGTCGGCCTGGTGGCCCCGTCGGCGCGGAATACCGATCCCTTAAGGACAGCCCCCCTACAGCCCGCTGGCTCTTCAACAGAGCTCAACCGCTTTGGTGTAAAAAATCCTGGCTGCGGACCACCATGGTGGGGTGGCTTTTCGTGAAGCTGTTGACACTTCAAATATCTTACTAGGAATCGATTGACATAATTTCAGAAAAAGTAAGATTCTTTTACAAAAGTATGAAATCAGAGCCACTTTCAGTTTGCTTTACCATTAAGGGGCAAGTGGTAATCCCCGCGCGATTGCGACGTGAATTTCACATAGAAAATGGCACGCGGGTGATCGTCCTGTCGACACCGGAGGGCATCCTGCTCAAACCGGTGACGAAACACGCGATCTCGCGCTTGCGCGGGATCCTCAAGCGCAAACCAGGCGGAAAGCCTTTTATCGAAGAGTGGGCCGAGCACACCTCGGCTGAGAAGGCGCTGGAAGAAGCCAAGTATGAGCGCAGCACGCGCAGTCCTCGATAGCTTCGCGCTGCTCGCGTTCCTCCGCGGCGAAGCGGGCGAGGAAAAAATCGCCGCGCTACTTGAACGCGCCGGCCTTCGCGACGAGCCGCTGCACATGACCGAAGTGAACTACGCCGAGGTCAAATACATCGTCATTCGTAAAGACGGCAAAGACCGCTGGGAGGAGATCGCCGGCGAACTTCCCGCGCTTCCCATCGAGTTTCATCCCGCCACTCGCTCGCTCGCGGATCTCGCCGCAGATTTCAAAGC
>JBBSEO010000153.1:0-6026 GCA_038239645.1 Chthoniobacterales bacterium
GCCTGCCCCGGCCAGGCGATATAACGGTCGGTCTCGGTCTGGGCGAGGGCGTCGTTAATGTCGTTCGCGTGCATGTAGTCGATCACTTTTTCCCGGCTCCAGTTCTGGTCGTGAATGCCGGTGTCGACGACGAGACGGACGGCGCGAAATAGCTCCGAGCTGAGGCGGCCATAGTCAGAGACGGGGTCCTGGTAAAAGCCGATTTCTTTTCCGAGTTCCTCCGAGTAGAGCGCCCAACCCTCCGCGTACGAGGAATAGAACCCGTGCAAACGAAACTTCGGAATATCCGGCAAAGTCTGCGCGATGCTGATTTGCATATGATGCCCGGGGACGGCTTCGTGATAGGCGGTGGCTTCGTCGTCGACGAGGGTGCGTTTGATTGGATCGGCAACCGCGACCACGACGCGGCCAGGGCGTTTGCCGTCGGGGGTACCGGCAACGTAATGGGTGGCCTCGGCCTTGGCGAAGTCAGGAATGGGCTCGACGGTGACGGGCGCTTTCGGAAGAAGGCCAAAGAGTTCTGAAAGCCTCGGCTCCATCTGGTGGATGTATTTGTCGAAATCATCGATGATCTGTTGCTCGCTCGTCGGCTTCCACTTCGGATCGCTGTTCACGGCGGTGCGGAAGCTGGCGAGATCCTTCCCCTGCGACTGGGCGAGCTTCGTCATCTCGGCCGTGATGCGCTCAACTTCTTTCAGTCCCAGTTCGTGTACTTCCGTAGGCGTGACGTTGAGCGTGGTCATCATTTTGACCGCTTCGGCGTAACGACGTTTGCCGTCGGCAAGGCTTTCGATCGAAATCTGTTCGCGTCCCTTTTTGCCATAGTCGTCACGGAGGAACTCGGCGAACTTTTTGTAGGCGGGTAGAACATCTTCGTTCGCAGCTTTGGTCATCTCGTCGGTGAGGCGCTTTTTATCGGTGTCGGAAAAGTCGGCGGGAAATTTCTTCGTCGGCTTTAGGAAGGGGTTGGCGGCGATGATGCCGTCGCATTGGCCGGGGAGCTTTTCGACGACCAGCTTCGGGGGCATGAGGCCGTCCTTTTCACCCTGCTTCAAAACCTCGGTGGTCTGATCGAGGACACGCGGGATCTGGTGCAGGCGCGAGATGTAATCCTGATAATGCTGGACCGAATCGAACGGCACGCTGAGCGGCAGATCAGCCAATCGGGTATGGACGCCACTCTGCTGGTTCACCGGCATCTCGAAATTTTTCAGGTCGTAGTTGATGTCTTCGCGCTGAAGCTGCCGTTCCATGACGCGATGACTGAGGAGGTCTTTGTCGCTCATGCCATCAGTCGGGATGGCCTGGAGGCGTTTCAGGAAATCATCGGCCTCGACGTGCTGCCGCTGGATTTCAGCGAGGGAATACTGACCGAGTTGAGAGTTGTAGCGATAGTCGCCGTAGGCGGTTGCACGCTCGGGAGCGTTCTTCAGGCCGGTCTCGTAGAACTCGTCGAAGAGGGCGTTCTGTTTTGTGACGCGCTCGGCCACAGGAGCAGTCTGCGCGAAGAGAGTAGAGGAGCAGGTGACGACGACCGCGAAAAGAAGATGTCGCATGCCGTAGCATAGAGGCACAAAAGGAGAATCGAAAGCGCGCCGCGCGCCCGGCTTTCGGCGCGAACTGTCATGGCCGCGATTTCTCCGCGGAATGGAATCGTGATTGTCATTCTCGATTCCCCTTCCCAGATTAGCGCGACATGGACGCAGCGTATGCAGGGTTAAGCAGGCAACAGAAATTATCGGAGCTAGTCGCCAAGGTTCCGGAGGTGACCCTGATGTTTTGGATCATCAAAATCCTCGCGACCACGCTGGGCGAGACCGGGGGCGACGCGGTGACGATGTCGTGGCTGGGCGAAACGTCGGCTGCGGCGAAGGGGACGGGCTATCTGATTGGCACGGCGATTTTCGGCGTCCTCTTCGTTGCGGCGGTGCTGGTGCAGATCAAGGCGAAGAATTTTCATCCGTTTCTCTACTGGCTGACGATTGTCGCGACGACCACGGTCGGGACCACCCTGGCGGATTATTGCACGCGTTCGCTTGGCATCGGTTACACCGGTGGCTCGGCGATTTTGCTCCTCCTCGTCCTGGCGTCGCTGCTGACGTGGCGGTGGGCGACTGGCAGTATTTCGATCGAAACGGTGAACACGCCGAAGGTGGAGATTTTCTATTGGGTCACGATCATGTTTTCGCAGACGCTCGGCACGGCGCTGGGAGATTGGGTGGCGGATACGGACCAGTTTGGCTATCTCGGCGCCGCCGGAATTTTTGGTGGATTACTCCTGGTGACGGCGGGGCTCTACACGTTCACGAGCCTGTCACGCGCGGCCTTGTTCTGGGCGGCGTTCATCCTGACGCGCCCACTCGGTGCCGTGGTCGGCGATTTCCTGGACAAGCCGATTGCGAAAGGTGGTCTGTCGTTGAGTCGTTACACCGCGTCGATCGGCCTGCTGGTGGTGATCGTGTTACTGATCCTGATTGTTCCGCAAAGGCCGGCCTCGAAATCGCACTAACGCTCCCGCTCGAGCAATCGATCAGGCAACGGTCACGCCCTTCCAAAACGCGACGCGGTCTTTGATGTTGGCGGCGGCGGATTTTGGATCGGGATAATACCAGGCGGCGTCGCGGTTCGTCTCCCCCTCCACCTTGATGTGATAGTAACTCGCTTCGCCTTTCCATGGGCAAGTGGTGTGCGTGGTACTTTCGCTAAAATGATCCCGAGCTAACGAGTCAGCCGGGAAATAGTGATTGCCTTCGACGACGACGGTATCGTCACTCTCCGCGAGGGTGGCGCCATGCCAGATTGCTTTCATGCCGGAAGATACCTCAGGGATGATGCCGCGGCATCCGCGGACTCACTCGCGCCCATGCCGGGCGCTGCGGAAAACGTTAACTGGAAGTAATCTTCGCTAATGGCGCCGAAGCGGCGATAGTGCGCGCTTTCATGCCCTTTCGCGCACTCCACCTTGCGCCGCCTGTTCTCCAGGCGGTGAAGGATGCTGGTTATACTGAGCCGACGCCAATCCAACTCGCGGCCATTCCGCCGATCATCGCGGGTGATGACGTGATCGGGATTGCCCAAACGGGCACGGGCAAGACGGCGGCGTTCGTCCTGCCGATCCTGACGCGCCTGGCGCAGGCGAACAGACGGCCGGGCCGCGGACCGCGGGTCTTAATCGTCGCGCCGACGCGCGAGCTGGTGGTGCAGATCGAGGAAAACGTGCGCGCCTACGCCAGGCATTTGCCGCTGCGGATGAAAACGGTTTTCGGCGGCGTGAGCGAGCGGCCACAGATCGAGGCATTGCGGCAGGGCGTCGACCTTGTCGTGGCCACGCCCGGGCGGTTGATCGATTTAATGGATCAACGGGCGGCCAACCTTTCCGGCGTCGAGTTCCTGGTGCTGGATGAAGCTGACCGGATGCTGGACATGGGTTTTCTGCCGTCGATCCGTCGCATCGTGAAAGCGCTCCCGCAGCAGCGGCAGACGTTGATGTTCTCAGCCACGCTTTCGCGCGAGATCGAGAAACTCACGCACGAATTTCAACGTTCGCCCAGGATCGTGGAGATCGGTCGCCGCGCCAACCCGGCCGACACCGTCACGCAATTTGTCTACGAGGTGAAACCGCACCTGAAACCATCGCTACTTCTGCATCTGCTGGGCGATCAGCAACTCGACACCGTGCTCGTGTTCACCCGCACAAAACACGGCGCCGATCGTATCGCGCGCCGCCTCGAGGCGAGCGGGATCAAGACGGGGACGATCCATTCGAACCGCTCGCAGAATCAGCGCCTCCGCGCGCTGAAGGATTTCAAATCGGGCGCCGTCCGCGTCTTGGTCGCGACAGATATCGCGGCGAGGGGAATCGACGTCGATGGCATTTCACACGTCGTGAACTTCGATTTCCCGATGCATTCCGAAGATTACGTGCATCGCATTGGCCGGACCGGACGCGCGCATGCGA
This sequence comes from Chthoniobacterales bacterium, assembly GCA_038239645.1. Classification (GTDB taxonomy): domain Bacteria; phylum Verrucomicrobiota; class Verrucomicrobiia; order Chthoniobacterales; family UBA10450; genus AV69. The sequence continues at coordinate 3,959 of JBBSEO010000153.1, forward strand.
TCGGTGATGCGATCAGCTTCGTGACGCCGGAAGATCACGGACCGTTGCGCTCGCTGGAGCGGTTCATCGGGCGCGGGATTGTCCGAAAGCGGGCGGAGAATTTTGATTACAACGCGCAAGCGCCGCCACGCGAGGAACGCCACCGCGGTGAGCGGCGGCAGGTTGCGCCGAAAATCGAGCCGCGCCTGCCGGCGAACAATTCACCGCGAGGTGGGAGGGGCGGTGGCCCTCGAAATGCGCGAAATCGATTCGGGCGCGGCGGGCGATCGCGCTCCCGCAGCAGTTAACTACTTCGCCGGCGAAATAAGGTAGATGACGTGGACGGTGCGAGTGACGTTCATGGGAGCGATGCGATATTGTGATGGTTCAACTAACTGGGCGAGGCGTCCGCCGGTCGCGGCTGGCAGGCCTTGCACAAGTTGTGTTTCTCCGAATATCGCGAACTGGATTTCCGGAAAACTCATAGGGAAGATAGCAAAGGTTCGCATTTAGCGACGCGAGGATTTTGCTGGCTTTCCCCTGAGCTTCCTCGTTTGCATTCGCCTGCACGGCATTTCGCGCCACGAGATCGAAGCGCATTGTTACCAGATCAGCCGGCTTCTCGATCTCGGCGCTACCTTGCACATAAAGATATGGCTGACTGGGCAGGCCACCCTGGGCGTGGGCAACAACCGGCAGGCTAACGAGCGCGAAAAGAAAAAGCTTCGTCGTGCCAGCCTGCCGAATAAGCGCGGTGACCTCGGATGGCATCGCCGATTCAGGTTACCGCTGGCAAGATTGGCGCGGATCAGAAAGGATCCGGAGCCTACGGGGCTCGAACCCGCAACCTCTGCCGTGACAGGGCAGCGCTCTAACCAATTGAGCTAAGGCTCCTCAAAAAGCGCGCCAGCATAGTTTCGGCGCGCACCGCCTTCAACTGCTTTCGCCCGGGAGCGAGAGCTACATCCGCAGATGCACGGCCGAGGCCGCGTGCTGCTCGGGCGGGCAGGGGGCGTTGATCGGCACGGCCGGTTCCGTCGCGCTGGCTTGGACGAGATTGTTTTCGACGAGATACTTTTCCACTTCTTCGCCGCTCACGTCCGCGAGCATCTTTCCGCCGATTTCCACGCAGGGCGAAAGAGGCTGGCCACTCTTGGTTTCCATCTCCCAGCGGAAAGCGGGATTCTGGATGATGTCCTTCTCGGTGTAGGGGAGATTATATTTGGCGAGGACGGCGCGCACGCCGCCGCTCCAGCCGCAATGCGTCTTCAAATAGGCGGTGATCTCAGGATTTTGCATGAGAGGAAACGTTACCACGCTCGGTCGATTCCACAATTGCCGAAAGGGCCCGGCGCAGCACGAGCTAATCTGTCGCGAAAGAGCCGGAGGAATGATCGTTCATCTCGTCGTCATTCTCACGGAAAAGCTCGGCCTGCTCCCGCCGCTTCAGCACCCGCAGGATCTCGCCGAGCAACATCTCATTTTTTAAATTCACCTGGTAATCCAGATCGGCCCGGAGCCGATCTTTCTGCGCCTCCCGGTTTTGCGACATCATGATAATCGGGGCCTGGAAGGCCGCCATCATTCCGAGGACGAGATTGAGGAGAACGAAAGGAAATGGATCGAAGGCGGTTTCGCGGCTCCAGAGCACGATGTTCGCTGCCATCCAGACGAGCATGAAAACGATCGAGGAAATAATGAATTTCCAGCTGCCGCCGAATTGGGCGATGCGATCGGCGGCGCGGTCGGCCACGGTCAGGTTCCTCGCCGACTCTTCGTTAGCGTTGCGCGAGACGCGATGACGGAGGAGATCGTCGGTCCGGCGCAGTCGGTGCGTCATGGTGCCGAGCATGGCGATGGCGATGGCCGCATCGCTCTTGACGAAGTCGACGAAATTCTCGCGGGTCAAAATCGCCAGCTGCGAATTCTCCATCACCTGCGCATCGGCCGAGCGGCCATGGCTGTCGAGCATCGCCATTTCGCCGAAGAAATCGCCCGGTCCGAGCGCCGCGAGAATGACTTCGTGGCCGTCGGCGTCGGTGACCTTGATGTGAACGCGTCCGCTGACGATGACGTACATGGCGTTGCC
>JBBSEO010000154.1:0-6007 GCA_038239645.1 Chthoniobacterales bacterium
AGTCTCCCGTCCAGGTTCAATTCAACGACGCGATCCAGCAACGTGAGGCTGCGACGATGGGGATGTGGCTATTTATCGCCACGGAAATTCTTTTCTTCGGCGGAATGTTTCTTGGCTACACCATTTATCGTATTTCGTATCCGCAAGCCTTCGCCGAAGCGAGCAAGCATACCCTGATTGGTTTTGGCGGAACGAACACCGCTATTCTTCTCGTTAGCAGTGGCGTCATGGCCTTCGGCGTGCGCGCGGCCGCGCAAAATCGGCGAGGAATCGTTACCTTGCTGCTCCTGGCAACGGCGGCGCTCGGCGCGCTTTTTCTGGTTCTGAAAGGGTTTGAGTATGCGCAGGAGATTCACGAGGGGCTGTTTCCCGGGCGCAACTTTCATCTTCAGGTCAGCGATCCGAAGCATGCCGAACTGTTCTACTATCTTTATTGGTTACTCACGGGAGTGCACGCCTTTCACGTCACCATTGGCGTGGTTCTAATTACCATCTTTGCTGTCCGCGTTTGGTTCTGGGACGCGTTTCGCAACCACGACACTGGAATTGAGCTGCTGGGACTGTATTGGCACTTCGTCGATATCGTCTGGGTGTTTCTCTTCCCGTTGCTCTATCTCGTCGATCGCCATTCATGAAAGCGAAGAGGCCAGCGGCCCGAACCTACCTGCTCAGCGCCACCGCGCTGCTGGTTCTGCTCGCGCTTACGATCGGCGCGGCTTATGCAAATCTGGGGCCTTTGAATACCGTGGTCGCGATGGCGATCTCGGTGGCCAAAGCGGCGATCATCCTGTTTTTCTTCATGCACCTGCGCTACAGCAAACCGGCGACGTGGATCTTTGCCTTCGCGGGAGTTTTCTGGCTGGCAATGATGTTCGCCATGGCCATGAGCGATTACCTGACGCGCTCGTAAAGACCACGATGGTCGCCGCCGTGCGCGGCGGTGAGCAAGCGGAATCCGCCCGAAGGAATTAGATGCTCCGGTGGGTGGACACGGAGGCTGCTTTGACTAGATTGCGGACCGCCTTTCGGCGGGCGAATCTTTTAAATTCATGGCGCAAACTGAAGCAGAATTACAACGGCAGAAGGAAATGCAGCAGGCGGAGGAACTGTTGTTTAGCGGGAAGCAGGAACTCGGTTTTGCCAAGGGACTTTTCCTCGGAAATTTCGTGAAGGATTGGGTCATGCCCTATCCGCGACTGGCCCCGGCCCAGGAGACGGATCTGCAAAACGCGCTGACGGAAGTGCGGCAGATGCTCGACCAGGAGTTGAAGCCCGACGAGATCGATCGAACCGCGGATATTCCCCGCAATTTGATCGATGGTTTGGCGCGCACCGGGGTTCTCGGGATGACCGCGCCGCGTGAGTTTGGCGGGCGCGGATTTTCGCAGATGCAGTATTGCAAAATTTTGGAAGAAATCGGTGGTCGCTGTGCGTCGACCTCGGTCTTCGTGAACGCGCATCACTCCATCGGGATTCGCGCGCTCCTGCTTTTCGGGACCCGCGAGCAAAAGGAACACTGGTTGCCGGCACTGGTCGCGGGCGAAAAACTGGCAGCCTTTGCCTTAACGGAACCGGAAGCAGGCTCCGATGCGGCGAATGTGCAAACGACGGCGACGCCAGAGGGCGACGTCTTCGTTCTGAATGGCGAGAAGCGTTACATCACCAACGCGGGCATCGCCCAGGTCTGGACCGTGATGGCTCGCACGCCGGTTCCCAATAAGCCCGGGAAGGATGCCATCACCGCCTTTCTGGTCACACCGGACATGCCGGGCGTGGAGATGATCGAGCCACGGATGCCAAAGCTCGGGATTCGCGGGACCGCGACGGCGCGCTTTCGCCTAAATAATGTTAGGGTGCCAAAGGAAAATGTCCTCGGCCCGCTCGGCAAAGGTCTGCGCGTCGCGCTCACGGTTTTGGATTTTGGGCGGACGACATTCGGGGCCTGCTGCATGGGCGCAGCCAAGACCTGCCTGAAGATGGCAATTGCGCACGCCAAATCGCGCCGACAATTCAATAAGAGGCTGGCCGATTTCGATCTCGTGCGAAAGAAGATCGCGCGCATGGCCGCGGATGTTTACGCGATGGAAGCGATGACCATGGTGACGTCGTCCCTGATTGATCGCGGACTCGAGGATTACATGATCGAAACCGCGATGCTCAAAGTCTTCACCACGGAACGTCTCTGGGAAGCGGTCAACGAAACGTTTCAGATTCACGGCGGCTCAGCTTATTTCGACGATAGCCCGCTCGGCCGAATGCTGCGGGACGCGCGCATCAATCAGATCGGCGAAGGCTCGAACGAAGTGTTGATCTCGTTCATCGCGCTGGTCGGCATGCGCGGGCCGGGAATGGAATTCAAGGAACTTTACGACACGTTAGTGAAACCGTGGCGGCCGGACCGGATGAAGGCATGGACGGCTGGCCTGGGACGCGTCAACGCGACGATGCGCGTGCCGGAAGTGCCCGTGCGCAGTAGTGAGCTGAGTGGTCTCGCCGGCCAGCTCGGCCGGTTAATCTGGCGTTTTAATTTCGCGGTGAACAAGGCGCTGGTGGTTTACCGCGAGCCGGTGCTCGACATGCAATTAATTCAGGAGCGGGTCGCCGGGGCCGCGATGGAACTGTTCGCCGCTACTTGCACGCTCAGTCGCTGGGATGGAGACCTTCAGGCCAAAAGCCGAAATGGTGGAACTCAGAGCGCCGATTTCAGCGCCCCAGCCTTTTTCCTGAAAAGATCGATCCGTCGAGCCAGGCAATTCCTCGCCGACCTGAACGATAACGACGACCAGGCGTTGACGGCGGCGGCGGATGGCGCTCTGCGGGAGTAATCCAGCTAACGGGGATTCGTTTCTTTCGGCGGGGTGAGGTCAGCGCGCGATTTCAGGATTTTTTGCGCCCGCATGAGCTCGGGCGTAATCATCTCGTAGAGCGGGTATTTGACTTCGATAACGACGTAAGTTCGAAGCTCGAGGGCGCAGGTTAGAGTTACCGCGACAAGCAACGCCCGGGTTGGGCGACGCGGCCAGAGAAGACTTAGGGATTGGAGTTGAACGAAGGCGAGGACGCAAAGAGCAAAGTCCCACATGTTCGCGTAACGCAGGTTCATGCCGTACTTCACGTTACCCATCACGAGGTAGCTCGCGGCCACGAAGAGGAAAAAGAACCATGCAATCGTTCTCTCGCGCCTGAGGGTGAAGACGGTCCCGAGAGCGAGGAGAGTGACAACAGGACTAACGAGTAAGAGATCGACGAGGTAACGTTGCCAGGGTCCATCCCCGGTCAGAATGGCGTACTCAAGGGTGTAATTCTTCGTGACGGAAAGACGGTAGGTCGCGATAAGAGAGTCGATCCCGCCGGCGAGAAAGATCAGCACCACGAAGCCGAGCAGTGGTCCCACGCAAGTGGCCAGCCAAAGTTCGCGGGACGCGTAACCAAACTTCAGCCAACGGTTCGCCAGCAGGATGACGAGCACGGCGATCCAGACAAAGAAGGCGTTCTCCTTCGTCAGCACCACGGCAGCGAACACCGCAGTGTACGCGACCAGCCAGGGCCAGCGGGCGGGAGCCCGAAGATTTTCCCACAGGAGCCAGAGCACCGCCAGCGCCCAGAACGTAAAGAAGCCATCAACGAGAGCATGCTGCGACATGTGCAACTGAGTCGGCGCGAACGCCATCAGCGCGACCACGCCGAGCCCACGTGCCGGAAGTCGCAGGCGAGCGGCAAATAGCGCCGCCAGGAACAGGGTTAGAATACTGAAGAGCGCCGCAACGTTCTTGAGCGCGGTTAGCGTCTCACCATCGAACGCGAGCCGCCAAAGGTAGGTCGAGAAAATGTAAAGAAAGCGAACGGGCGGAAGAATGGAGCCCGGCAGGGCCGTTTGCTTTTCGCGATAGCGTTCGACAATTTCAGGATAAGCTCCCAGTCCAAAACGGAGGAGTTTATCCGTATACTCGCGGTAGAGTGCTTCATCGAATCCGAGCTGCATCTGTGCGGGGAGCGGATGAAGCGCGACCAAAGGGCGCAGCGGCTGGCCTTTCTCGAAAAGGTGCGGCGGAAGACGGAGGAATGTTCCGAGCAGGAGCACCAGCCCAAGGATCACGAGACCAAGTCGAGCATCCGGAGCCGGGCGGATTGACATGCGCGAAGAGTGGATTGAATCGCGCGAAAATACAATCGCCCGTGCGGGTTAAGCTAGTTTTATGGCACGATCGCTGCTAAAAGTCTGGGGTGCTCTCAGCCCGTACGAAGCCACGGATTGTCCCTGCTGAAGATGTGCGTCCGATGAAAAAAGCGGCGCAGCCGAGCCTGTCGCGCTATCGCGAAACGAAGCGATGCCGGATTTGCGGGAACAGTCATCTCACTTCGGTCCTCTCGCTTGGAGAACAATATCTGACCGGCGTTTTCCCGCGCGGGGCCGACGCCACGCCGACCAAAGGTCCGCTCGAACTCGTGGCCTGTTCCCGTTCGCACCAGCCGGACGCCTGCGGGCTCTTACAACTGCGACAGTCGTACGAGTTGGGCGAAATGTACGGCGAGAATTACGGCTACCGGTCTTCCTTGAATGCCGCGATGGTCAGCCATTTGCGGAACAAGGTGAACCGGTTGTTAGAGCAATATCCTCTCCGCGACGGAGATATCGTCCTCGATATTGGGAGTAACGACGGAACACTCCTTTCCTTCTATCCCCCGGAGAACGTGACGGTCGTTGGGATCGATCCGACGGGGAGGAAGTTTGCCAGCTACTACCAGCCTCACATCAAGCTCATCCCGGACTTTTTTTCCAGCGACCTATTCGTGCGAGACTTCGGCTCCCGCAAGGCGCGGATCATCACTTCAATCTCGATGTTCTATGACTTGGAGAATCCGCTCCGCTTCATGAAGGACGTAGCTTCGGTGCTGGCGGAGGATGGGATCTGGCATTTCGAGATGAGTTACCTTCCATCGATGGTGCGGACGATGGGCTACGACACCATCTGCCACGAGCACCTCGAATACTACGCTTTGCGCCAGATTAAATGGATGACTGACCGGAGCGGGCTCAAAATTGTCGACGTCAGCTTCAATGACGTCAATGGAGGAAGCTTCGCCCTCACTGTCTCTCGTCGCGATTCGACCTTGCCCGAAGCCACGAAAAAGGTGGAAGACATTCTCCAGACGGAAGAAAAGGGCGGGCTAACGACTCGGCCGCAGCAGCACGCTTTTAGAATTTCGGCGGAGAAGCATCGGACAGACTTGGCGCATCTGCTTCACCGCCTCAAGTCGGAGAACCAATCCGTCATCGGTTACGGCGCCTCGACCAAGGGTAATGTCCTTCTCCAGTATTGCGGGATTACGCCTGCGCTGCTGCCGGCCATTGCGGAAGTAAACAAGGATAAGTTCGGATGCGCGACGCCGGGAACAAACATTCCGATTATCTCCGAGCAGGAAGCTCATGCGCTGAATCCCGATTATCTTCTGGTCTTGCCATGGCATTTCCGTGAGAATATCTTGGAACGTGAGAAGGCATTCCTCGCGCGCGGCGGCAAAATGATTTTCCCCTTACCCACCCTCGAAATCGTCGGGAACTAGTGGCCATGCCACGAGCGCTTATCATTGGCGCGGCAGGTCAGGATGGACGTCTGCTGACGGAGTTCCTCAAAGCGCGTGGCTACGACGTCCGCGGGTGGACGCGCCCTGCGGGAAATTCGGCGCTGCCGGCGAACGCCAGACCGGTCAACCTTCTTGAAGGAGACGTGGTCGCGCGCGAATTGACGCGGGAAGAGCCTGACGAAATTTATTATCTCGCGGCTTTCCACCACGCGACCGAGGATGAGATTCGAATCTCCGAAGAGGACCTGTTACAGCGCAGCCGCGACGTCCATGTCGTCGGCTGGCGCCATGTTCTTCGAGCGGTCGAGGCGGCTGGTGGCGAGGCGCGATTATTCTACGCGTCGTCGTCTCATGTCTTCGGCGTTAACGACGGTGAATTCCAGAATGAAGAGACGCCTTTCGCGCCCAATTCTCCCTACGG
>JBBSEO010000155.1:0-5992 GCA_038239645.1 Chthoniobacterales bacterium
AATTCCTTCGCCTACTTTCTCCGCGCCACCCGATGCTTCGGTCGCCTTTTGCAGTTCGCGCACGATTTTATCCGAGCTGGCGACGATGTGTTCGCGATCCGATTTCCAGGCCTCGGCGATTTTGTTTAGCACCTTCGTCAGACCAGGCTGCCCCCATTTATCCTCCGGCGGGAAATAGGTGCCGCCGAAAAACGGTTTTAAGTCGGGCGTGAGAAACACCGTCATCGGCCAGCCGCCGCCTCCGGTCGTCGCCTGCACAAATGTCATGTAAACCTGATCAATGTCCGGCCGCTCTTCCCGATCGACTTTGATGCTGACGAAGTTGTCGTTCATCACCTTCGCGATCGCCGGATTCTCAAACGACTCGTGCTCCATCACGTGGCACCAGTGACAGGTCGAGTAACCGACCGAGAGAAAGATCGGCTTGCTCTCCTTCTTGGCTTTGTCGAACGCCTCTTTTCCCCACGGATACCAATCGACCGGATTATGCGCGTGCTGGAGAAGATAGGGTGACTTCTCGTGAATCAGGCGGTTCGTGTATTTCGCGCCGGTGTCCTCGGCGGCAACTGGCCGAATGCATAGGAATATTGCAAGCACTCCCAGGAAACATGTCGCGCTCTTCATGGTGCAGAGGCAGTTCGCAAATTTTCCGCGCCGGGGTCGCGCCAGGCTGGCGAGCCAGCGATCTTCTCTGTTCGAAGACGCTTGAAAAACTTCAAGTGTTTCATTCCCGACGCTTTCCTTCGCCGTTAACAACGCCGTGATTTGAAGTTTCAGTCCGGGATTAAGCATTTTTTTGTGCGCGTAGGATTTCGTTTAACCGCGCCGCGACGTGTTCGTTCCACCGCCGATGCAGTTGCGCGAGAATCCAATCATCCTGAATCCAGTCACTCTTGTCGCCAATCGCGCCCAGCAGAGGCTGAGCTGATCGTCGCGAGTGACGACCTTTCCGTTGCGCTTGAGGATACACGACTGGTTGCCAGGTGTAGCGACCGATTGTGCCAATGTGCTCCCTGGCTGGAGCAAATTCCTTCTCTCGCGTCACCGCAACGGTCGCGTAAAGTCCTGTGACTCAAGCCGCGGAGTTAATGCCATCCTTCGATAGACAACCGGGTCGCTATCAGCCGAGTTGCGAGGCAACAAACTTCTCTAGCTTCGCGATGTCAGCAGCGAATTTCCGAATGCCCTCTGCGGTTTTCTCCGTCGCCATCGCATCGTCATTGAGCAGATACCGGAATGTCTTCTCGTCAGTTGCGAGCCGCTTCAGGTCGGCGCTTTTCGCGCTTTGCGGAGTTAGCTTTCGCGCGACGTGCTCGTGCGATTCGGAAAGCTCTTTCATCAGCGACGGGCTGATCGTGAGCAGATCACAGCCAGCGAGCTCGAGGATCTCGCCGACATTGCGAAAGCTTGCGCCCATGACTTCGGTCTCGTAGCCGAAGTGTTTGTAATAGGTGTAGATCTCCCGCACTGACTGCACGCCGGGATCTTCTGCGCCCGAGTAATCCCGCTTGTTCGCAGCCTTGTGCCAGTCATAGATCCGCCCGACGAATGGCGAGATGAGCTGCACCTTCGCTTCCGCCGCTCGCACCGCCTGCGCGAGCGAGAAGAGCAGCGTCATATTGCATTGGATGCCTTCTCTCTGCAGTTGCTCCGCCGCCATGATCCCTTCCCATGTCGAAGCAATTTTGATGAGCACGCGCTCGCGGCTGATCCCCTTCTCCTCATAAAACTTGATCAGGCGCCGCGCCTTCTCGATCGCACCTTGCACATCGAACGAGAAGCGAACGTCCGTTTCCGTCGACACCCGCCCGGGTACGATCTCCAGTAGCGCGCAGCCGAATCGCACCAGCAGATGATCAGCAATGTCCTCTATCTGCGCCTCCCCGCTGAGCCCCGAATTTTTCCGATCAACCAACACCTCCTCGATTAGGTAGCGATAATTTTCCTTCTGCGTCGCGGCGTAAACCAAGCTCGGGTTGGTGGTGGCATCCTGCGGCTTAAATTCGCCGATGGTTTCGAGATCGCTCGAATCCGCCACGATCGTCGTGAACTTCTTGATCTGTTCGAGTTGGTTCAGTTGATTCACGTTCGAGTCAGTCTTGTTCGGGGTCATGGTCATTGGCTCTGATCCTCGGCTGCTCAATCCTATGAGCCAGCGATCGGAGATGAGTGGTGCATTTACGGAAGAAGATCGTGCTTTACCGCGCGGTCCCGCTCGCGAATTGCTGACTCAAGGGCCAGCGCGAGCGCCGCCAGGAATAGACCTAAATCGCGCAAGGCCACATCGAAGTACCCGGGAATCAGCAACAGATTTCCCATGATGATCACCAGCCACGCCGCGACGACATAAGCGAAGATGCGCGGCTTCAAGGCCACGCCGACGCCGGCGACGATCTCGATCACGCCGACTCCGAGCATCAGGTTATGGACGCTGATCGGTGAAAGTCTCGCGACAATCGGAGGGACGTACTGATCCCAGTTAACCAGCAAATGAAAAAATTTGTCGGCGCCGGCGAGGATCGGCGCAAACGCGAAGAGCAGAAGCCAGTAAGCTTGACGGGCGGGAGAAAGATCGCTGACGGCGTCATTGGAGATGGCAACCCTGGGTGCGTTCATCAAGTTAGTGTCTGGGTATCGCCTAGAAAGTCAATATTATATTTGACTATTACTTATCCGCGATTTCGAAGCGACGGGCTCATTTCGACAATGCTCCTTCAACTCACGGCGTTTTTGGCCGAATCTCGAACAGACACTGAGGCTTCCCTTCCCGTTGACATCTTTCCTGGACTGGCACGCCCACTAGTTCGCTGAGCAAGGTTTCGATGAGGTGACACGCCCTCGGGTGATCTTTTACCAACGCGCCCAGGGGGCAACCGTAACCGCGCACAAATAGCTGACCCTGTCTCTTTTCGATGCGAGCGAGACCGCCGAGCTCGCCCATTGCCTCGACCGCGAGATCGAGCCGCTGTTTCCGGTTCATTTTCAAAGCGGGTGCCGCGTGGACAGCCGCGAGACGACGACCGACCTCGCGCACGAACTTGTCGAATGCTTTTGGCGCCAGATTCTTCTCCAGCACGGTCAACAATTCATTCAGCAGAGTTCCATATCGCTTGGGGAAAAGAGATTCCGCCTCCGCACTCAAGGCGTAGAGCGAATGCGGCTTTCGTAGGCCACGTTGGGTGCCACTTTCAATGACGAGGCCGTCGCGTTGAAGCGTGGCGAGGTGGGAGCGGATAGCGTTGTCCGTGAGGCCAAGCGCTTCCGCCAGTTCGTTCACGATGCGCGGGCCGGTCCGCAAGAGGGTGATGATTTGCCCTCTGGTTGAGGCCAACAATCGTTCATTCCATTTCGTTTGCTGCACGATCTATTTTCATACGCTGAAACTTTCGTTCGTTCATGCAGGAACTGATTAAGTCCTAAGAAAATTTGACTGATTGTGATTGTGCTAATTTTGTCCCCGAAGTGTCTAAGATGAATGACATGGCAAAAAGTCAAAAAACATCTTGACTGTTTGATGTTCAGGCGTTTTGCTCAGGTCGCATGATGCCTATCCGTTTGCGCAAACGGCTTTATCCCCGCTTCCCCCTTTTCGGAACGTCTACGTCGCTGCGACGACCTCGAAGAACAACAACACGCAAAAGAAACAAAACAGCATAATAAAATCATGAAAACAGAAAGCTCATCTACAAAACCGCTCGCGTTAGTAATGGCTGTGGCAGCTCTTCTCGTCGCGACGGCGGTGCAAGCCGCTCCAGAGACCGAGAAGAGTCTGTACGAACGGCTTGGCGGCGTCTTCGCCATCGCCGCGGTGGTGGACCACTTTAGCGACGCGGTCGTACAAAACCCTATCGTGGGAAAGACGAAGCCGATTTCCTGGAAGTGAGTTTTTCGGACGCCGCCGGGTACGAAAAGGAAACGGGTCACGACGCCGTGATGGAACGGGTCAGCGAGAATGGCCAAGTGATCGGCTTCATAGGCTTCACCGGGACGCCGATCGAAAAGACGGACGCCAATACGCGCGCGGTCTTCGGCGACCGACATAGACTGCGCGCAGCGCTGGGCGAAGCCCAGACCTACAAGCAGGAGATTCCTTCGTTGCTGCACTACAACGCAGTGACCGTGATCTCCGATGGGCTCGAAGCGTCCCTCGCCGCAAACAACAGCGCCGTCGAAGCGATGGGCAGCGACGAACTGAAAGTCATCGCCGCCGAGTTAGTGACCCAAGTCCGCAAAAGCGTCACCATCGACTGGACCGTCCGCGAAGGAGCCCGAGCGAAAATCAAGGTCATGGTCAAACGCATCCTTCGAAAGCACGGCTACCCACCAGACCTTGAGGACGAAGCTACCAAAACCGTCCTCGCCCAAGCCGAACTGCTCTGCGCGGACTGGGCGGCGGAGGCGCGAGCGGCGAGCAACAAACTTCAGCGTTGTGTCCTAAAGATGGCTGCGTAATTTCGGTCCCCTGCCGGGAACACAAACACCGCCGTCACACTGCGATTTGTGGTGCGCAAACGCGCTCAATTCGGCACCATCTTTTTCAGCACGCACCGCTAGCTCAATTGGCAGAGCAAGTGACTCTTAATCACTGGGTTGTTGGTTCGATTCCAACGCGGTGCAGAATTTCGCGCCTGAGAGAGTCGTCTTGGTGCCGGGAAGGTTGAATTTCGGCTTAACTCCGGTACCGCTGCGCAATCGGCATCCTTCTTCCCACCCCAAAGGCCCGACTCGTTACCTTTAAGCCTGGCGCTGCTTGGGCGCGTTTGTATTCGTTAACGTCGACTCTCTGCAGGATGGAGCGTACAATCACCGGGTCGTAACCTTGGGCGACAATGTCGGGAGCGCTCAAATTCTCCTCCACGTAACGCCGCAGGATCGCGTCGAGCAATTCGTAGGGCGGAAGCGTGTCCTGATCTTTTTGGTTCGGTCTTAGCTCCGCGCTCGGCGGTTTCTCGATCGTGGATCGCGGGATGATTTCACGCTCGCGGTTGATGTGTCGTGCTAATTCGTAGACAAGAGTTTTGGGAACGTCGCTAATCACCGCCAGGCCGCCGGCCATGTCGCCGTAAATGGTACAGTAGCCGACAGCGAGTTCGCTCTTATTGCCGGTCGAGAGGACGATGTGGCCAAATTTATTCGAGAGCGCCATCAGGATCATGCCCCGCAGGCGCGCCTGCATGTTCTCCTCGGTCGTGTCTTCGCTGCGCCCGGCGAAGACTTCCTTGAATGGCGCCTTGAATGCTGCGAACGCGTCTGCGATCGGAATCTGCAGGCAACGAATGCGGAGGTTTTCCGCGAGCGCCACTGCGTCGGCCACACTCCCCCGCGACGAGAACGGGCTCGGCATGCAGACACCGGTGACGTTCTCCGCACCCAACGCTTCAACCGCGACCGCGGCCACGACGGCAGAATCGATTCCCCCGCTCAACCCGAGAACGGCAGATTTGAAGCCGCACTTGTGCAGATAATCCCGCACGCCCAGCTTCAGCGCCGCCAAAAGCTCAGCCACATCCTCGACCAAGGTTATTTTTCGACACGGGGGCTGATCGATTGCCACCACTTCCAGACTTTCGTTAAAGGAAGCCAGTTGCGACAACAGCTCGCCCCGCGCGTCGACCGCGAGGGAATGGCCATCGAAGACCAGTTCGTCATTTCCGCCGATGGCGTTGCAGTAAAAAATTGGCCGCTGGAATTCGGCCGCGACACCGGAAATCATTTCCCGCCGGACCTCCGGTTTCCTCAGACTGAACGGTGAAGCGCTGACGTTGAGGATTATCTCGGCGCCCTGGTCGACCAGCGACGCCACCGGATCGACCAAATAGAAGGGGCGCGGGAGATATTTTTCCGTCCAGATATCCTCGCAGATGGTGACGCCGATTTTTTGCCCGCGAAAATCAAACGGCGAGACGTTCACGGCCGGCTCAAAATATCGATCCTCGTCGAAGACGTCGTAGGTGGGGAGGAGCGACTTAAACACCGTTTGCCGCGGCACACC
>JBBSEO010000156.1:0-5977 GCA_038239645.1 Chthoniobacterales bacterium
AGTGATCGCCTGAACCGGGCTAACGAGATGGAATTTTACCGGCCTTGGGCGCAGGAGAACTTTCCCTTCATGACCATCGCCGTTCGCAGCAATCTTGGCCTCGAGGCGATCACGAAGCTGGTCCAGTCCGCCATCAATCGGATCGACGGCACCCTTGCCATCGCCCAACCGCAAATGATGGATGCGGTGGTCTCGCAGGCGCTCGGGCAGGCGCGGCTGATGATGGCGCTGCTCGGAATCTTCGCCGGGGCCGCGCTCCTTCTCGCGACGATCGGGATCTACGGCGCCGTCGCCTACACCGTCGAACAGCGCACCGGTGAAATTGGAGTACGCATGGCGCTCGGCGCGCAGACCACCGATGTCTTTCGCCTGATCGTCGGCCAGGGCATGAGGCCGGTCGCATTGGGTTTGGTCATTGGGCTCGTGGCCGCAATTGCTCTCGGGCGCGTGATTACCAGTCAGCTCTACCAGGTTTCCGCGCACAATCCCTTCGTCCTCGGCCTCACCCTCGCCGTCCTGGGAACGGCAGCGCTCCTCGCCTGCCTTTTTCCGGCGCGCCGCGCCAGTCTCCTTAATCCGGTCGAGGCTCTCCGTGCCGATTGATCGTCACGCGACAGACTCTCCCTCGCGCGACGTGAGAAAGCTGTAGCGTTCGCTAAGATGCCTTGTCATTGGCCCCACATCCCCTGACCCAATCCGGCGGCCGTCCACCTCAATTACGCCGGCGAGTTCACCCATCGTTCCGGTGGAGAAGATTTCATCGGCGGCATAGAGTTCTTCGAGCGTGAGATCGCGCGCCGTGTGCGGGATTTTCTCCGCCGCGCAAAGTTCGAGGACGGTCGCGCGGGTAATCCCGTCCGGGCAGGCGAGTACGCGGCTGGTTTCGACTTTGCCCGCGGTGACCAGGAAAACGTGGGTCGCGTTTGTTTCGGCGATGAAACCGCGGGGGTCGAGCATGAGCGCGTCGTCGGCGCCAGCTTCATTGGCTTCGATCTTCGCCAGGATCGAATTGAGCAGATTCGCGTGATGAATTTGCGGATCGAGGATTTCCGGCGGCGGGCGGCGAATCCTGCTCGTGAGCAAACGCAATCCCGTTTTGGCGTAGACCGGCACCTTGAATTCCGCGAGCACGATCAGGGTCGGGCCGTTCTGGTTCAGGCGCGGGTCCATCCCGGACGTGATCTTCACCCCTCGGGTCAAGGTCAGCCGAAGGTGGACGCCGTCGCGCATTCCGTTCGCGGCCAGCGTGCGCCTGATTTCATCGATAATTTTTTCCCGCGCCGGAATTTCTCCAAAGGAAAGCGCGCGCGCCGAGCGCTCGAGCCGTGCCAGATGTTCCTGCAGTTTGAAAATCTTGCCGTCGTACAGCCGCAGCCCTTCCCAGACCGCGTCGCCGCCCTGGACCGCCGAATCGAACGGGCTCACACCCGCTTCATCACGATGCACCAGCCGGCCGTTGATGTTCACGATCAGATTGCGGTTTCGCTCGTCGAATTTCTGCAGCATCGGATTCAGCGTAAGCGCAAGGCGTAGAGTCGATCGTAAATTTCGCGGCAGCGCCGGTCGACCTCGCGCAGTTGCGGCGGAACTTCCACCGTTTTGTTCGGTCCGACGGCGAAGCCGGTGGAGCGTTCGACTTCGGCATACCAATATTTTGCCCACACTCCATCAGTCGGGCGACGGCCGGGCGGCCACGAAAGCATTCGTTCCGAGAATTCCACGCCAACGGCATCACAGAGCGACGCCAGCATCCGTTTCGGATCGCGCAGGACATCCTCGGCGTCGAGGACGACGGGAATTTTGCCGGTATGCGAGCGGACAAAATCGAAGAGCGCGGCCTGCTGCACAAAGCCAATATCTTCGGCTGAAGGTTCGTGATTTTTCTTCGTGTAGGAAGCGATTACACGTGCCGGGTCGCGGATGAGAAAACAGTTCGTCAGTTGCAAGATCCAGTCCCGCGAAACCTCCGGCAAGAGATGATGCGTCATCTGCTTTTGGTAAAAAATTCGGCGCGCTTCCGGGATCGGCCTGGTCAATTGCTCTGCCACTTTTCGCCAATCCGTTTCGCCCTGCGCGACGATTTCACTGGCACCAGGATGATCCGCGCGCGTTTTCTTAAGATAGAAGGCGTAAAGCGGTTCATCGACGACAATCGTGTCGCGGCGGTTTTCCCACGCCCGCATCATCGCGGTCGAGATATTGCGCGGCCCGGACCACATCGCGATTCTGATTCCATCGGGCATGGGCGCATTATCGATCGACCCGCCGGATGATTTCCAGCCGTGAATGCAAAATCAATTCGGCCTCCGCGCCACAAGCCATTTTTCGGAATCGGCTCGCTCTGCCCCAAAGCCAAGGTAACCTCGACCCTCACCAACCGCCGTCGCCGAATTCGCTCATGACCATAAAATTTCTGCTTCCTCTTCTTGGGGTTATTCCACTTTTAGTTAGCTCGGCCGCCACGGAGTCCGCGGGGACAGTCAGCCCGCCGGACAGCCTCATCCTGGATAACATCCCGCCGATCCCAGCCGATCTTCCGACACAGGTCAGCCAATACACGGAGGCACGCGCGGCCACTTTCGGCGACTGGCACCCGACGCGCCCGGAAATGTTGATCCTGACTCGCTTCGCCGAGACAAACCAGGTTCATGTCGTGACCCAACCCGGCGGCGCCAGGACGCAAATCACATTCTTCCCGGATCGCGTGAACGGCGCGAGCTATCAGCCGACGAAGGGTGACTACTTCATTTTCTCAAAAAGCGCCGGCGGCAATGAGTTCAATCAGAATTACCGCTACGATTTTGCCAACGGCGCGATCACGCGGTTAACGGACGGGAAGTCGCGCAACTCCGAGCCGGTCTGGAGCACCAGCGGCGAGCAGGTGGCTTATACGTCGACGCGACGCACCGGCGCCGACAATGACATTTACCTGCAATCACCGAGCGATCCGAAGAGCGACCGACTCGTTGCGCAGGTCAAAGGCGGCGGCTGGCAGGTCTTGGATTGGTCGCCCGACGACAAAGAGTTGCTCGTGGTGGAATACGTTTCGATTAACGAAAGTTATCTCTGGCTCTTTGACGCGCAGACCGGTGACCGCAAGGAAATCACGCCACATCCGGCGCCGGGAGCGGACAAGGTCTCCTACAGTAAGGCGCTCTTCGGGCGCGATGGGAAAGGACTCTTTGTCACGACGGATCGGGAATCGGAATTTCAGCGGCTTGCCTACGTCGACCTCGCTTCTGGAAAACACAGCTATCTGCTGCCGGACGCGAAGTTCGACGTCGATGATTGGGATTTAAATCATGCCGGTGATCGCATCGCCTACACGCTCAACGAAAATGGCTCGAGCACGCTGCATTTGATCGATGTTTCGGCGCGCGATAATGGATCGGGCGCGCGCGCACTCCCGAACCCGAAATTGGATCCGAAGCTCGGCTCGGTCGTCATCTCCGATCTCAAATGGCATCGCGCTCCGAAGATGGAAATGCTCGCCTTCAGCGTCGGCAGCGCGCAGTCGCCCTCAGATATCTACAGTTGGTCGTCGGCGCCAAATAATACCGAGCGCTGGACCACGAGCGAAACCGGCGGAGTTCCCGCGGCGCAGTTCGTCCAACCGGAATTGGTGAAATGGAAGTCGTTCGATGATCGCGAGATTAGCGGATTTCTCTTCAAGCCCGACGCGAAAAAGTTCTCCGGGAAACGGCCCGTGATCATCAACATTCACGGCGGGCCGGAAGGACAATCCCGTCCCAGCTTTCTCGGACGGAATAATTATTTCATCAACGATCTCGGGTGCGCCATGATTTTCCCCAATGTGCGCGGCTCGTCAGGCTACGGAAAATCGTTCCTCCAGCTCGACGACGGCTTGAAGCGCGAAGATTCCTACAAGGATATCTCGTCCTTGCTCGATTGGGTCAAGACGCAGCCGGGACTCGATGCCGACCGCATCATGGTAACCGGCGGGTCGTATGGCGGTTTCATGACGCTGCAGGTGGCGTGGAATTATGCCGATCGCATTCGCTGCGCCCTCGACGTCGTCGGAATGTCGAATCTCGCGACGTTTCTCCAGCACACCGAGAGTTATCGGCGGGATTTGCGCCGGGTCGAATACGGCGACGAGCGCGACCCGAAGACGATGGAATTCATGCAAAAAATCGCCGCACTAAACAACGCCGCCAAGATTACCAAGCCGCTCCTTGTCGTCGCCGGCGCGAACGATCCGCGCGTCCCGAAAAGCGAGGCTGACCAAATCGTCGCGACCTTAAAGGAACAAAAGACGCCGGTCTGGTATCTGGTGGGAAAAGACGAGGGGCACGGCTTTGCCAAAAAGAAAAATGCCGACTTCCAGTTCTACGCCACGGTCGCGTTCTTGTGGGAATATCTGTTGAAGTAACGCCGCCGCGCGGTAGGAAAAAGCATGTCGACACGAACTGGATCCGCAACCTGGGAAGGCAATCTCAAAGAAGGCAAAGGCCACATGAAGCTGGAGAGTGGCGCGTTTGAAGGCGCCTATTCCTTCGCCTCCCGCTTTGAAAACGGTAAGGGGACGAACCCGGAAGAATTGATCGGGGCGGCCGAGGCTGGCTGTTTCACGATGGCGCTGGCTAACAATTTATCGAAGGCCGGCACCCCGCCGAAGAAACTGAGCACGACAGCAAAAGTGCACCTCGAGAAGGTGGACAACGGATTTCGGATCACGTCGATTGATCTCGAGTGCGACGCGGAAATGCCGGGCTTCGACCAGGTAAAATTCCAGGAGATCGCCGAGGAGACGAAGAAGACCTGTCCGGTATCCGTCGCGCTCAGCGCCACGCCAATCAAGCTGAAGGCGACGCTAAAAAACTAGAGCTTGGCGTAAACGCCAATGAGCGGGCGATGGGAGGGCGTCGGCGAGCGAAAGTCGCTGACGAATCCGTTCTTCGTTCGCAGCTCGACGTGACCCACGCTCCGACTCGACCCGTAAACCAAGACCGAACCGATCGGGGCCGCGAACGGATCTGTGACCGCGAGCTTCTTGAAGCCGAAACTGCTGACCAATTCCGCGGCAGCGTCCCGCGCATACTCGGTCTTCGGCCGCTGGCTGACCACACCCGACGCCACGAGCGCGTCCTTAACGTAGTGCCAGCAGCGCGAGCGCGAGTGGGCGTGCGCCCGCTCCTCCGCGATCGACGCGGCGCGCAGCAATTTCGGGTCGACATGCCGGTCGATTTTCGCGAACGGATGGACTAATTGTTTCGGATAATAGCTGGAAATCACGGGTGCAATCTCGCGTTTCCCGTTCGCGGCGCGGAAGGCGTAATTCGTCCCCGGTGCTTTTACGTCCACGACTTCAGCCTTCGGCCGTTCGACGTTGCGCAGTTTGGCTGGCGCGAGCGATTGGGCGCGCAAACCACCCGCAAGCATCGTCATTAGACCCAGAAAAAGTGCTGCCCGCCGCATTCGAAGGCGGATGATTGCAGCGAAACTGCCTCGGCGGCAAGCGAATATTTAAGCGTTGTCGATAACTTCGACCATGCGCCGTCGCATCGTTTCGTCCGGCAATCGGCCGATTCCGCCGCGCAAATTGTCGACCATGTGCGCCGCGTTACTCGTCGCCGGAATCGCGCAGGTCACAGCCGGATTGGCCACAATCCACTTCAGGAAAAACTGCGGCCAGGAAGTGCAATCAAAGTCCCGGGCGAAATCGGGCAGCGGCTTGCCTTTGACCTGACGCAGCAGGTCGCCGCGCGTGAATGGGCGATTGATCAGCGTCGCCACCCCACGGTCGCGCGCCAACGGCAATATCTTTTCCTCGGCGACGCGCTCCGCGATGGAATAATTGAGCTGCACGAAGTCGAGTTTTTCGCGGCGCAGCACTCTCTCCAAATCCGGAAAGGCGCTCTCTTCATAGTGGGTCACGCCGAAATAACGGATGCGTCCCTCCTCCTTCCAGGCCCGAATCGTCGCCAACTGCGTCTCGAAATCGACGAGGTTATGC
>JBBSEO010000157.1:0-5970 GCA_038239645.1 Chthoniobacterales bacterium
GTCCGCGAGGAAAAAATTCCGGATCAAATTCTGCGTCGCGTCGGTGGCGCCGAGTTCGCTGATGGCGTCGACTTCCATCTTTAACGATTCGTCGACGGAAAGACCATGCGTTCTCGAGATAATGTCGAAGGCGCGACCCGGTGCCTGATTGCCCGAAGGTTTGGGCGCGCGCAGTTCCGTTTCCGGCGGTTTGCGTTCGCGCGGCGAGCGTTTCCCATCCGCGATCTTCTTTTTCGCGACCTCGAGCAAATTTTCCCGCGACGTCACTTCATCGACCATTCCCAGCTCGAGCGCTTCCTTCGCGCTGTGCAGCTTTCCTTTTAAGATCACCTCGCTCGCGCGTTCCGCGCCGATCAAACGCGGCAGCCGCGTCGCGCCGCCCCACGCCGGCACGAGCCCGAGCGTCGTCTCTGGCAAACCGATTTTCGTCGCCGGATCGTCGCTGGCGACGCGCCAATCACAGGCCAGCGTTACCTCATATCCGCCGCCGGCACAGGCGCCGTGAATCGCCGCCACCGTCGGCATTTTCAGCGCGGCCAGGCGATTGAAAACCTGCTGTCCTTCCGAAATGAACGCGCGCATTTCGCCCGTCTGGGCTTGCTGCAGGAGCGTTCTCAAATCCGCGCCGGCAACAAAAATCGACTTCTTCGCCGAAGTCAGGATGACACCTTTGAGCGACGAATCCTTTTCGATCGCGGCGATCTCGTCGCTCAGGGCTTTCATCGCGCTGGCGTCGAAGATATTGGCGCCGGACTCGGGACGATCGAACGCCAGGATACAAATGTGATCGTCGCCCACGGTTCGCGTCATCATCCGGTTCATATTGGCGAAATTCAGGGAGATTCCAAGTGCGCGGTGTCGGAGAAACTTCAGGCGTGGGGCGTTGCCTAATTGCGCCGCGTGAGGCCGGGTGTTACAAACGCCGCGCGCCATGGTCGGAAAACTTCTCCTGCCCGAATTGGAAGGCCTGATCAACGCCCGCGATTTCGGGGGTCTGCGCGAGCTTTTCCGGGAATGGCCGCCGGCCGATGTGGCGGAGGTCATCACCGACCTGCCGGAAGACGAACAGGTGATTGTGTTCCGCGTCTTGCCGGCGGCGCTCGCGGCCGACGTTTTCGAGTATCTCGACCCGGAAGTGCAACCGCCGCTCCTGCGCGCGATGGCGCACGAGCAGGTCGTCTCGATCCTGAACGAAATGTCGCCGGACGATCGGACGGCATTGCTGGAGGAAATGCCGAGCGCAGCGGCGCGCCAGCTGATCCGACTCCTCACGCCGGAGGAACGACGGATCGCAACATCGCTGCTCGGTTATCCGGAGGGCAGCGTGGGCCGGTTGATGACGCCCGATTTCATCGCCGTGCGCGAGGAGTGGACGGTGGAAGAGGTGCTCGATTACGTCCGCGAAAATGGGCGCGACAGCGAGACGCTGAATTTCATTTATGTCGTCGATGAGCGCGGAAAATTGATCGACGATCTTCGCATCCGCGAGTTCCTGCTCCGTCCGCTCGAAACCAAGGTGGACCAGATCATGGATCGCAATTGGGTGCATCTGACGGTGAATCAGAACCAGGAAGATGCGCTCAATATTTTCCGGAAATACGATCGCGCCGCGCTGCCGGTCGTGGATTCGAGCAACGTGCTCGTGGGAATCGTGACGCAGGACGATATGCTCGACGTCGCGGAAGAGGAAGCGACGGAAGACATCCAGAAAATCGGCGGGATGGAGGCGTTGGACGAGCCCTACACGCGCATCTCCCTCCTGCGGATGGTAAAGAAACGCGCGACCTGGCTGATCGTTCTGTTCCTCGGTGAATTGCTCACGGCGACGGCGATGTCGAGGTATCAGGACGAGATCGCGAAAGCGGTGGTGCTTGCGCTGTTTTTGCCGCTGATCATTTCCAGCGGCGGCAATTCCGGCTCACAAGCTTCGACCCTG
Source organism: Chthoniobacterales bacterium (assembly GCA_038239645.1). Taxonomy (GTDB): domain Bacteria; phylum Verrucomicrobiota; class Verrucomicrobiia; order Chthoniobacterales; family UBA10450; genus AV69. The sequence goes on from JBBSEO010000157.1 coordinate 1,937, forward strand.
ATCATTCGCGCGATGGCGCTCGGCGAAATCACCCTCGGGAGTTGGTGGCGAATTATGCGACGCGAGCTTTCGGCGGGCCTGTTGCTCGGTGGAATTCTCGGCATCATCGGCTTCGTGCGCGTGTCGATCTGGGCGCTCGCGTTCCACATGTATGGACCGCATTGGCCGCTGGTCGCACTGACGGTTGGCATTTCTCTCGTCGGCGTCGTGCTCTGGGGCGGATTGGCGGGCTCAATGCTCCCGTTTTTGCTCCGGCTCTGCCGCCTTGACCCGGCGACATCTTCCGCGCCCTTCGTCGCCACCCTGGTCGACGTCACCGGTTTGATTATTTACTTCACAATCGCGCTGGTCATCATGCGCGGCTCGATGCTGTAATTCGCCAATGTTTTCCATCGGCAAGTTCTTCGGGCACGACGAAAAATTCTACGATTTGTTGGAGGCGAGCGCGCAGCAAGCTGATAGCAGCGTTCATCATTTGATCGATCTGTTGGCCAAGCTGGAGCGAAGCGAGTCGACGAGTAATCTGGCCGTCTTTGCCGCCAGCCGGCGCGAGGACAAGCGGATTACGCAGGAGCTGACCGAACAACTTTCAAAGACGTTCATCACCCCGCTGGAACGCGAAGACATCCAGGCGCTCGCGAGCGCTCTCTATAAAATTCCGAAAACGGTCGAGAAAATCGGCGAGCGGATCCTGATTTGCCCGGAAGATCTGCACGGGCGCAGTTTCAAGCGGCAGGTCGATTTGCTCGATCAAGCTGCGGAAACAGTGCTGGCGATGGTGCGCGCCCTGCGAAAAGGGACCGAAATCAAGGCCGCGCGAGAAATGAATGCGCGGCTGCAATCAATCGAGGGCGAAGCGGACAAGCTGGAGGTTGATCTTTTGCGTGAGCTTTACCACGGCGATTACTCGGCCCGGCACATGTTTTTCCTCGGGGAATTATACGAGCTGCTCGAAAAAGTGATCGATCGCTGCCGCGATGCCGGAAACGTCATCCTGCAGATCGTGCTGAAGTACGCGTAAGCCAACGCGCTGATGATCACATTTTTCGTCGTCGTTTTCGCGGCGATCATTTTCGAATACAGCAACGGCTTTCACGACGCGGCGAATGCGATCGCAACCGTCGTTTCCACCCGCGTGATGACGCCGCGTCAGGCGATCGCGATGGCGGCGTTTTTCAATCTCACCGGCGCGCTCCTGGGCGGAGCAGTGGCGTCGACCATCGGAAAAGGATTGGTCGATACCAACATGGTGACGTTGAACACCGTGCTCTGCGCGGTGACGGCCGCCTTCGTCTGGAACATGGTGACGTGGTATTTCGGGCTGCCGTCGAGTTCGAGCCACGCGCTCATCGGCGGATTATGCGGCGCCGCGCTGGCGACCGCGCACGGCCATTGGAGTGTATTGAAATGGTCGACCGGCCTGTGGCCAAAGGTGGTGGTGCCGATGTTTAGTTCGCCGATCGCGGGGTTCGCACTTGGCTTCGCTCTCATGCTGCTGCTCTTCGCGATTCTGCATCGTCTCGCGCCGCGCACGGTGAATTCGCTTTTCGGCAAGCTGCAGATCCTGAGCGCCGCGTGGATGGCGCATTCGCACGGGACAAATGACGCGCAAAAAACCATGGGCATCATCACCCTGGCGCTCTTTACCGGCACGAAGTCGGGCAGTTTCGATCAACTTCCGCCGTGGTTGAATTTCCTGCGGATGCCGGTGTTCGGGACCGTCCCGTTATGGGTGAAGGTTCTTTGTGCGCTCACGATGGCGGCGGGAACCGCGGCCGGCGGCTGGCGGATCATTCGCACGCTTGGTCATCGGATGGTGAAACTGCAACCGGTGAATGGCTTTGCCGCGGAGACCAGCGCCGCGCTGATCATTCAGGTTGCCAGCATCTACGGCATTCCGCTTTCGACCACGCATGTCATTTCGAGCGCAATCATGGGCGTGGGCGCGGCGAAACGATTCAGCGGAGTGAAGTGGGGAATTGTCGAGCGAATCGTGTGGGCCTGGGTGCTGACCTTGCCGGCGACGGGCGGGCTCGGTTACCTTCTGATGCGACTGGCTCTGTAAACGACGGAGCTAACGGGTCGAGACCCACTCGTTCTGCGCCCGGGAATCAGCCACGGCTTGCACGACGCGCATGTAGCGCACGCCGTCTTGAAAGGTCGGCGAGACGAGCAATTCGCCGTCGGATTTCACCGCGTCGACAAAGTCGTCTTCCACTGTCCAGTCGCGTTCGATGTCGTCCGGAATCTCGACTTTTTGCATGATCCGCTCGCCCAATTTGCCCATGGAAATGGTGTCGGCGGTGAAATCGTAAACGAGTGTTCCGACGGAACCGTGCACTTCCAGGCGGTCACCGTTCAGCTGCGGATGGATGCCGCTGAACTCGAGCACTCCTTCGATCCCGTGGTCGAACCGACAGAGAACGTGAAGTTCGTCCGGGATCACCACGTTGTAACCCTGGCGATAGGGATAAAGAATTTTCCCGCGCGCGAACACACCCTCGATGTCGCCGAACCAGCGGTTCAGCACTTCAGTGTAAATGCCGAGCGTGAGGACATTCAAACCGCTGATCTCTATCCGCTGACGCCAATGCGCGGGAGCATTCGGATTAAGGTAATTCCCGTGGAAACTCTGCAGGCGGATCGTGTGCGGCTCGCCGATGGCGTTGCTTGCGAGCAGTTGTTTCATCACGAGATCGCCGCGCAAGCCGTAGGGCGGGGGACAGAGCATGGTCACCTGGTCCGGGTAACGTCGGGAAGCCGCCAGCATTTCCTCCGCTTCGGCGCGATCGTTCGCCATCCGCGCCTGACAAAAGACATGCTTGCCCGCCTCGAGGGCCGACACGGTCACGGCCGAATGCATGTAAGGCGGTGTGCCGATCCAGGCGATATCGATTTCCGGGAGAGAAAGAAGATCGGCCCAGTTTTGCATCGGTGTGGCATGGGGTGCGTGGCGCCGGCAAAAATCTTCCGAGCTTTCGTAGCTGGAATTCGACACGGCGACGATCTCGACGTCGTTGCGCTTCATCAATCCGGGCAGGTGCCGGGTCTTGACGATCCCGCCGGCTCCGATGATTCCGATGCGCAATTTTCGATGTCCGTTTCGGCTCATGTTGAAGAATGAAAGGGGTTTGACCGCCGGTAACAGAAGCCGTTCAAGAATCGCTTGACCGCGGGGCTCCTCCAACGCACTTTACGCCCCAATTTTCGCCGTATGTCAAAGGTTTGCAGCATTACAGGTTCTCGCGTCAGTCGCGGCAGTGTGATTCATCGCCGCGGAATGGCGAAGAAAAAAGGCGGCGTCGGTCGGCACGTCACGAAGAATGTTCCGCGGCAGTTCCATCCCAACCTGCACGAACACCGCGTCTGGGTGCCGGAGCTGAAGAAATTCGTGCGCATCCGGGTGACGGCGCGCGGCTTGAAGACGATCAATAAGAACGGCGCCTATCGCGCGCTGAAAAAAGCCGGTCTGATCGCGGCTTAAGACCCGCTCCTGGCTCGGCGTCTGGCGGATGCAACTGACGTTGCTCAAATCCAAAATTCATCGCGCCACCGTGACCGGTGCGAGTCTGCACTACGAAGGAAGTTTGACGATCTCTTCCGATCTCGCCGTGCTGGTGCAGTTGCGCGAATACGAAAAAATTCTCGTCGGTAACCTCAATAACGGCGAACGCTTTGAGACTTACGTGATCTACGGCGAAGCGGGCCGCGGTTTGATCGAGCTGAATGGCGCCACTGCGCATCTGGGCGAGATCGGGCACCGCGTCACGATTATGAATTTCGCGCGCTATTCCCCGGAAGAAGCGGCTAAATATCGCCCGCGCATTCTGGTGCTGGACGAGAAAAACAAGATCGTCCGTCAGGAAGGCGTTGAGCCTTCGCTCAAAGTCGTCGGCGAGTGATTGTCCGTGTTCTCGCCGGGGGCAACCGCCGCTGGCTCGACGTGCGCTGATTCCGCCACGGCCGCGGGTGCGGGCGCCGCAGCGTCACCTTCCGGCTTTGGTGGCTTCACTCGAGGCGAATCGAGCGTGCCA
>JBBSEO010000158.1:0-5967 GCA_038239645.1 Chthoniobacterales bacterium
CTTCACCAGTTTACCGGTGACCTGGCCTTTTTTTAGCCCGGCAACTGCGCGCTTGGCGTGGAGCCATTGACGTCCCATGCGCGGGATTTAACCAGCCATCGTCGCGAGCGACAAGTGCTAGGCGCGTTGCCGCAGAAGGAACAGCGCCAGGATCCCGGCGAGGCCGGTGGCGTAAATCAGCCAGGTTTGATCGATGAAATACGGCCCTATCATCATCGCCAGGCCGACGAACATGATCGACCATTGCGACATTTTCTTGCCAAAGGCGAAGGCGACAAAGCCGACCGCACCGAAGATGAGCTGTCCGAAGAGATTTGAGGCCGAGAAGTCAAACACCACTTTGACCGGAGCTTAACCCGCGCCAAAAAGTTAGCGTTGACCTCTCAAAGCGCGGGATGAGAGCATCGCCCCCGATGAGCAATATTTTCCGCACAAAAAGTCCCGAACTCCTGATGCGCGAGGCTGAGGCTCCGGAGCGGTTAATGAAGCGATCGCTGCACGCCTTCGACGTCACTTGCCTCGGGATCGGCGCGATCATTGGCGCGGGAATTTTTGCCCTGGCCGGCACAGCCGCGGCGGGCGAACAGGCCGCCGGCACGCTCTGGAAGACGCCCGTGCTTAATGTCATTCAGTCGTGGATTGCCCACTCGGAGTTAGTCATGGGGCGGCCGGGGGCCGGTCCCGCGGTGGCGGTGTCATTTATTGTGGCCGCGGTTGCCTGCGGTTTCGCCGCGCTCTGCTATGCCGAGTTGGCGGCGATGATTCCGGTTTCGGGCTCCGCCTACACTTACTCGTACGCCACGTTAGGTGAGATCATCGCCTGGATCATCGGCTGGGATCTGATCCTAGAATACGCGGTGGGGAACATGGCGGTGGCGGTGGGCTGGTCGGGTTATTTCGTCAAACTGTGCGGAAGCCTTTTCGGGTTAAAATTTCCTCTTTGGGCCGTGACCGACACCACGACGGCAAAAGGAGTTTTGGCGAAAGGGGGCGCGGCGCTGCAGGATTTTTCCTCCACTTCGCTGCTCAATTTCGGAGGGACGAACTTTGCCTTGAATCTTCCCGCGCTCCTCATCGTCCTCGCTGTCACCGTGCTGCTGGTCTACGGCATTAAAGAAAGCGCGAAAGCGAATACCACGATCGTGATCGTAAAAGTCGCCGTGGTCATTTTCTTCATCGCTTTCGGTGCCTTCATGGTTCACCCCACGAACTGGCACCCGTTTATGCCCTCAGGTTTCGGCGGAGTCATGAGTGGCGCAGCGATCGTTTTCTTCGCCTTCATCGGCTTTGATGCGGTTTCCACGACCGCGGAAGAGACCAAGAATCCACAACGCGATTTGCCGATTGGCATGATCGCGAGCCTGGCGATTTGCACGGTGCTCTATGTCTTAATGTCCGGCGTCCTCACCGGCATCAAGAAATACACCGTCTATCTGGGCGATTCGTCCGCGGTGGCGACGGCCTTTGCGAGCAAGCCCTGGGCACAGGCGCTGGTCAGCGCCGGGGCGCTCGCCGGGCTCACCTCAGTCTTGCTCGTTTTCCAACTCGGGCAGCCGCGCATCTTCATGGCGATGGCGCGGGATGGTTTGCTCCCGGATTATTTTGCGCGAATCCACAAGCGATTCCGCACACCTTACGTTACGACCATCTGGACGGGCATCGTGGTTGGCGGAGTCGCGATGGTCACCGATATCGGATCGCTCTCCGACCTAACGAATATTGGGACGCTCTTCGCTTTCGTCCTCGTTTGTCTCGGTGTTCTCGTGCTGCGGCGGAAGGAACCGAATCGTCGCCGCCCATTTCGCGTTCCGTTCGTCCCGCTTTTCCCGATCCTCGGGGTTCTTTTCTGCATCGCGCTGATGCTGAGCCTGCCGCTCGAGACCTGGTTCCGCTTTGTCGTCTGGCTCGTCCTCGGGCTGGTTATCTATTTCCTCTACAGCGTTCGGCATAGCCGGTTGCAGCGCGGCATCGATACCGGCGACACCGAGGACTCACTTCCGCCGATCGCTTAGCGCTAGCCGTTGTCCGACTTATCGTAGAAGAGAATATTGATGAGCAGGGTTACGCCGGCGGCGCAAAGGAAGAGGATAATCGCGAGTCCGGGATAACCCCAAATACGGAAAGTGGTATCGACGCGCATGAGCATGGCGGCGCCAATAATGAGGGACGCAATGATCAGGCCGACCGTGATGCGATTTGCGACTTTCTGAAACCCAAGGATTAACGTTTTTTCGTCAATCGCATCGACGTTGACCTTGAACTCATTGTTCGCGAAAGCGTCCAGCAACCGGTTCAAACGTGCCGGCAAACGCTGGATCAGGTCTTTCATTTCCAGCATTCCGTTAAACAGATTTCCGGGCGACAAGCTCTTGACCAACCGCTGCTGGAGAATTTCCGCGGCGTTGCGCCGGATCGAGGCGTTCGGATCAAACTCCGGGGCGAGCGCGCGCGCGACCTGGTCGAGATTTAGCAGAGTCTTGCCGAGCATGGTTAGCTCCGCCGGAACCCGAATCTGGCATTCCGCCGCCGTCTGGGTGACTTCGAGAACGAGGCGGCCCGTCTGCATTTGTTCGACCGTGGCTGTCTTCTGTTGCGCGACGATCTCGCCAATGCGACGCGCGAATTCCGCTTGATCGAAATTTTCCCGAGGCTCGCCGATTTTAATCGCAATCGGAGCGACCGTATTTGGCGAAGAGCCAGGCGATCTGGCGGTAGCGGTTCAGATGCTGGGGTTTGAGGGAGATAGCCGCCCCTGTAAAACGTAAGTCGAAAGGAAAACGGCCTCACCGTTTCCAGTGAGGCCGTGCGGAGTTGAGTCGAAACGATCAGGCGGCAGCCGCCACGAGCTTATCGTCAGCCTCGAGCCAATCGAAAAGCGGCGTGGTTTTGGGATCGAGCCCGGTCGGGGCGATCGCATCGACGTACCATTCGCGTTTCTCGGGATTTTCGTACGGATTTTGTTGCATGACCTCGGCGTCCCATGTCGCCTTTTCCTCCTCGGTCTTGGGAGTGCCATGTTGATCCACCCATCTCGCGATCTCGGCGTCGCTCGCACCGGTCTCGACCTGCGCCTTGAAGTCATCGCCCTTAATTTCCTTGAAGCCGAAGAGCATGTTATCGAGGGGACAATCGAAATGATATTCGCCGATATTGCCCCAGAGCAGGGCGCGGCATTTGTCGATCGTGCGCCCGAGAATGGCGTAGCCGCCGACTTTTGTTTTTGGGCTCCGCGGAGCCTCCTTGTTCAAGTCTCTACCTTGTTGGTTCATACCTAAAAGATACTGTCGTTCCGCGTGAGAGCAAACGCGCTCGCGGCAAAGATTTGATCATCGATTCCTCCGATTCGATCCTCCGCTTTTTCTCGCGCGAAAGAAGGACGCGAAGGGCATCCGCGTTTCGAATAAATAGCATGGCTCAACAAAAAGAAATTATTTCGACCTTGAATGGTCTGATCGAAACCTTGAAAGACGGACAGGAAGGCTTCCGGCAAGCAGCCGAAGGCGTGAAAGACTCCGAGCTGAAGATGGTTTTCAACGAGTATTCACTTCAGCGTTCCAAGTTTGCCGGCGATCTGCAAAGTGAAGTTGTCGGCCTTGGAGATCCCACGCCGGAAGATTCCAGCAGCACTTCCGGCGCGATGCACCGCGCCTGGATCAACATTAAGTCGGCCGTTACCAGCCAAAGCGACCACGCGATTTTGGCCGAATGCGAGCGCGGCGAAGATTCGGCCCTGGCGGCCTATCGCAAAGCGATGGAAGGCGAGAAGCTCTCCTCCAACGTGCGCGATCTGGTTTCCCAGCAATTCACCGAGGTAAAAAGCGCGCATGATCGAATCAAAGCCTTGCGCGATTCGACCGCGAAATCCTAAACGGAGTCATCTTTCTGGCAAAAGGCGGAGCGGCGAAAGTTGCTCCGCCTTTTTTGCTCTGCTCTTGTGGGCATCGTCTCGCCTGCGTGTGATTCTCCGCTAACATGAGCATGCTTCGGTTGGTCGGAATCGTATTCGCTGTCCTCGTTGCGCCGCCGCTGTGGGCTGCGCCTGTTCCGCCCCCGCCGGCGGGAAGGTTGTATCAGGGATTCTATTACGGTGGCGTCGGCACCGACACGCATGATCCGACGGAACATGATTTCGCGCCCGCGGACGTCCGGCGTTACGAAGAGGTAACGGGCGCGCCGGTCTCCTGGGTTTATTTTTCCGACAATTGGTTCGAGTCGCGTGCTTTTCCTGCCGCGACCTGCAGTTCCATCCGCGAGTTGGGCAAAATACCCTACGTCCGCCTCATGCTGCGCTCGAGCGTTGAACAGGAACGTGCGGAAAAGACTTTCACTTTGGCGCGAATCATCGCCGGTGATTTCGATCGTGACCTCCAGGCGTGGGCGCGAGGGGCGCGGGAATTTTCATCGCCGATTTTGATCGAATGGGGCACGGAACCGAACGGGGACTGGTTTGGCTGGAACGCGAAGTGGAACGGGGGCGCGAAGGAAGGACCGAAGCGCTACATCGCCGCTTATCGGCACATTGTTGATTTAATGCGCGGCGAAGGCGCAACCAATCTGCATTGGGTCTGGCATGTGAACTGGCTCGATCAACCGGAACGAAAATCGAATCGTTTCGAAAATTATTTTCCCGGGAACGACTACTGTGATTGGCTGGCGCTGAGCACCTACGGTCCGACGACGCCCATGACGAAAGACGCGACCGAAAGCGTCCGCTTCAAGCTCAAGCAGGCGTATCCCCGCCTGACCAGTCTGGCGCCGGGCAAACCGATTCTGATCGCGGAGTTCGGGTGCGATTTACATAACAAGCACTGCGACGCGGACGAGTGGGCGCGGGGCGCGCTGCAGGAAATCTTCTCGGGGAAATGGCCGGCGCTGATCGGATTTTGCTGGTGGAACGAAGGCTGGCAAAATGACGATACCAAGGCGCACGATACCGATATGATCATCTGGCACGATCCCGCGCTCGAACGGGTCTTTCGCGAAGAGCTGGCGAAGAATCGCGACAAAATCCAAATCCTGCAGTAGCGGCGGCGCGGCAAAAGGGCGAAGTGTGGGAATGGTTAGCATCTCTGTTGAATACACCGGCGGTTTGCATTGCCGCGCCGTTCACGGACCCTCGCAGGCGACGTTGGAAACGGACGCGCCGACCGATAACATGGGCAAGGGCGAAGAATTCTCGCCCACTGATCTGGTCGCGACTGCGCTCGCGACCTGCATTTTGACCACGATGGCGATCGTCGCGGAACGGAATCAGATCAAGCTGCAGGGCGCGACGGCGACGGTGGAGAAGGAAATGGCCAATTCGCCCCGGCGCATTGGAAAGTTAACGAGCGAGGTGCATCTGCCATTACCGCCAAATCATCCCCAGCGGGAATTGCTCGAGACGACGGGGCTGGGATGCCCGGTCCATCGCAGTCTCGCCGCGGAAATGGAGCGTCCGACGCAGTTTTTCTGGGAAGGCTAGGAACTTAGTTTGCCTTCGAGCCACTGCATGTAGTCGGCGACGCCCTGCTCGAGCGGGAACTTCGGCTCATAGCCGAGAAATTCCCGCGCGCGCGCCAGATCGGCCTGGGTGAAATTCTGATAGTGGGCGTGCGGGTTCTCGATGTAATCCGGCTCGAACTTCGTCCCGAGCGTCTGGTTCAGAATTTGGATCAGCTCGTTAAAGGAGCGAGCTTCGCCGGAACCGAGATTGTAAATGCCGCTCGCCCGCGCGTGCATGCCCGCGATCGTCCCGGCGACGATATCTTTCACGTAAACAAAATCGCGCTGTTGCTCGCCGAACTTGAAAATACGCGGGCGTTCACCCCGTTTCATCTGCTGCGACAAGTGGTAAATCATGCTCGCCGGGACGCCTTTGTGCGCTTCCCGTGGGCCGTAGACGTTGAAATAGCGAAGTCCGACGATGATCCAGTCCGGCACTTCATGGGTGGAGCGCGTCGCGAGATTGTCCATCATCGCCTTCGA
>JBBSEO010000159.1:0-5894 GCA_038239645.1 Chthoniobacterales bacterium
CCGAAAACGAGGATGAGGACTTTCCCGCGATTTGGTGGCAGCTCGATCGACGCTTTACAATGCGAAGCCACTAGCGCGACAAGAGTGAGAAACGTGGCGCAAAGCTTCTTCATCTAACGAGACTTGGAGTGGAAAAACCCGTAATTAAAGACGGAATATTTCCGTATAACCCGGTTGCTTCCTGGCTGCCGCCCTTGGGAAGACGGATTCGTCATCGCTTATCTTTTGCCAAAGTCCCTTTACACTTTCAAGGAGAATAGGAAGGCCGCGCCGAGTGGCGGCGATGCCCCGGAGTCGCCGGTGGCGGATTACGAAGTGGATCCTGACTTAACGGATCGCTCGCCGGACGGCGGCGCGGACGAGCTCGGTGGTCCAGCCATAAACGAGGTGCGAGACGAGGGCGTACAGATGCGTGGTCAGAGGAATCTCCCGCGGCGCTTTGGAGAGGCCGAGGAGCGGGATTGAAACTTCGTCGGCGGCGAGGAAGACGGCGGCGCCGAAACCCAGCCCTTCGCCGAGCGCCGCGGCGGGGGCGAGTTCGGTGACGGCACCGTAGATCGCACCGCTGGCGGCGCCCATGGCGTAGTGGACGGCTTCGCCCGCGAATTCCTGCTTTGCTTCCGGGACGTTGTGCCCCGCCAGCTTTTGCGCGATGGCATCCGCGGCCTTGACCGTGGCGGATTTCCCTTTTGCCGCTTCTTTGCCGGTGATTTCTGCGCCGGCCTTCGCCCAGAGGGCCTGGAATTGTTCCATGATGAACGAGGCGAAGATTCCCGCAAACAGGCCGGCGATCATTCCGCTAACTACATCCGGTTCCGATTTTGTTTTTCTCATAGATAGTTTCCTCTCGAACGACCGACTTTCCTACCCAACTCCAGGCTGGTTGGCGCGGGCCGGAGATGGGACGACATTAGCGGACGTCGCCTTATGATTCAAAGTCATCCGGTCCTCGAGCACATCGGCACGCCGCTCTTCGTCGTGCTCTTTCTGTTGCTCCTGGTCGTGCAATGGTGCTACCCGCTGCGGCGGCAGCATTTTTCGCAGTGGCGGCGTGCGCTGCGCAATGCCTTTCTCTCGGTGCCGAGCTTCGCGCTCGCCCGTATCTCGTTAGTTCCCATCCCGCTGCTGACCGCGCGCTGGGCGGGACAGCATGGGGTGGGTTTGTTTCATCACCTGTCGCTCCCACGTGGTCTGGCGATCGCGCTGGGCGTGATCGCGATGGACTACGGCTACTATTGGTGGCACGTGGGACTGCATCGGTGGCCGTTGCTGTGGCGCTTCCACAATGTGCATCACTCCGACCTCGACATGGATGTGACGACGGCGGTGCGATTCCATTTTGGCGAAGTCATTTTCTCGGTGCCGTTCCGGATGGCGCTGGTGCTCGCCCTCGGGATCGACCTCTGGGCGCTGGTGATCTTCGAGTTGATTTTCGAAACGCTGACCTTTTTCGAACATTCGAACTGGCGGCTGCCGATCCAGCTCGAGCGTTTGCTCAATCACATTCTTGTCACGCCGCGGATGCACGGAATTCATCATTCGATCGTGGAGCGCGAAACCAATTCGAACTGGGGCACGGTTTTCTGTTGGTGGGATAAACTGCATCGCACCCTGCGCCGTGACATCGCCCAGGATGAGATCACGATCGGGGTAGCGGCGTTCCGCGACGAAGAGGAGCTGACATTCGGCCGGCTGTTCCTTTTGCCTTTCCAGAAGCAGCGCGAATGGCGATTGCCCGATGGCAACGTGCCGGAGCGCGCGCCGCGGCCCGCGAGTGAACTGCAATCGTAGAATTTTCCGCTGTTCGGCGCGTCCAACTCCGAATTCAAGTTACCATGAAACGATTGATTCTGTGGAGTTTCCTCCTGACCGCGATGCTGGGCGTCGCCTGCGCGCAGCAAAATCAGAGCGGCGATCCGGTGGCGGTGCGCACCGGGATTAAGCACGAAGATTACGACCGGTTACTGAAGAAATATGTGAACGCGCGCGGCCTGGTGAATTACGCCGGGTGGAAGGCGGACACCGCCGACATGAAAGCGCTGGATGATTACCTGAAGCAATTCGCCGCGCCGGCGCAACCGGCCGCGGAAGGAAGCGAGCGCACGGCGTCGCTGGTCAATGGCTACAACGCGTTCGTTTTGCAATGGATCCTGACGAATTATCCAACGGACAGCATCTGGCAGTTAAAGGATTCGTTTAAAGCGAAGGGTCACGAAGTGGGCGGAAAGATGGTGGCGTTGAATGACATCGAGCACGGCGCGCTTCGCCCGTCGATCGGCTGGCGCGCGCATGCGGTGCTGGTCTGCGCCGCGCGCAGCTGTCCCCCACTCCAGCGGCACGCTTACTCGGCGGAAGGATTCGAGGACCAGGACGCGGAAGCGTATGCGGGGTGGCTGGGCCGGGAGGACCTGAACAAGTTCTCGCCGCCGAACAAGGCTGAGATCTCGAGCATTTTCAAATGGTTCAAGGGCGACTTCGACAAGGCCGGCGGCGTGCCGAAGATTCTGGGCCGCTATGCGCCGGAAAGTGCGCGCGCTTTTGCCGCGAGCGGGAAATACGAGATCGGCTACCTGAACTATAACTGGGGATTGAATGACCAGGGCGACCACGGCCGCAACTACAGCAAGACGAACCTGATCCTTGATAACATTTTCAAGAAGTAAGGAGACCGAATTCCGGCGCGGGGGCGCAGCGAAATGACCAGCACCACTGTTTCGGCGCGTCTTCCGGTCGCGCTGCTCATCCTGCGGCTAACGATTTTTCTGGTGATGCTGATGTGGACGATCGACAAGTTCGTTCGGCCAGAACACGCCGCCTCCGTTTTCTCCCATTTCTACCATTGGGAAGGCGCGGGCCGGAACATCGTCTTCGGGCTTGCGGGCGCGGAAGTGCTCCTGCTGCTTGCGTTCGTGCTCGGGCTCGTGCCGGGGATCAGCTATCTGCTGGTCCTGATTCTGCACGCGCTCTCGACCTTCTCATCCTACGCCCAATACCTGGCGCCGTTCGAAAAAGTGAACCTGCTCTTCTTTGCCGCCTGGCCGATGCTCGGCGCCTGTCTCGCGCTCTATCTTTTACGCGACGCCGACACCTTGTTCTGCATCGGCGGCCGACGGTCGGTTTAAACGTCAGCGAGAACTTCGGCGGGGGCGCGTTGGACCTGCGGTTGGCGTAAGAGTTCGGGGTCGCGCAGGCGTTCCTCGTAAATCTCGGACCATTTTCGCTGATTCATCGAGCACATCGGCACATCGCGCCATTGACCGTTCTCTTTCACCGCGCCCTTGAAAACGCACGAGTCCAGACGCGCTTTGATCACGGGATCGGAATCAGCGCGCGCCACTTCGGCGGCATCCATGAAATTGTGCGTGCCAAGCCCGAGCGTATGGGCGCGGCCGGCGAGCAAATCGTGCAACATTCGCCACGGATAAATCCCACGCGCGAGCACCCGCCCGAGATGGCCCAGCGTGCGCAAGGTCAGGAGCGGATTTTTGGCCAGGACACCGGCAAGACGCCACGGGGCGGTGCGCGCGTCGTCAGTCACGAGGGAAAGACCGCCGATCTGTTTCAAAATATCGCCGAGCAATTCTTTCGTCGCCGCGTCCGTCGGAAGGAGCGGAATGAATTCGCCCGTGCGCTGCGAGACGAGAATGGAAGCCCAACTGTTGCAATCGGGATGACCAAAAATCGTGCCGCGTCTCTCCAGCGGCAGACCGGTTCCTTCGCAAATCTTCTCCCACACGATTTCAGGCGAAACCGGACGTTCCGAAAAAATCGTGCGGCCCGTGTCGGCTTCGGGTTGGAAGCTGAGCATGCGCCAAACCCGAGTGCGTTCCGGATCGGCCAGATACCACCGAATGACGTCGGGAACATCGTCGATGTTTTTCCGGGTCACGGTGAAACTCAGCGCGTACTCGATCGCGAAACCGGTCCGGCGGCGAATATCCTGGGCCAGTTCCGTAAACGCCGCGCGCACCGGATTCAGATCTGTCTCGCTTTTCACCCGGTTGATCGGGAACCCGTGCCGGCCGGCCTGCGTGGCATCGACGTGGACGGAAACCTGGCGCAATCCGCCTTCGATCACGAGGCGCTCAAAAAAATTCGGCTGCTCGAGCAAGGTTTGTCCGTGCGTCATTAACATCGGAACGAGGCCGACCGAGCGCGCATACCGAATAATTTCCACCAGCTCATCCGGGCGACCTGCTTTCCAGTAGGCGTCAGCGACATCGCCGCCGGTAATCTGAAGTCCGCCGCCCGGTCCCTGGAAAACGCGGTTGGCGTCGATCTGTTCCTTCACCTGCGACAGCGACGGAATCGGGACGCTGTTCGCATTCTTCGGCAGATAACAATGCGTGCAATGGAACGAGCAGTAACTCGCGCCCAGAATAAATCCGCAATGCGTGAGGTGACGTCCGGAAATTTGATTCGCGGTGCGCAACTCCGCCGGAAGCGATTCCCAACGCGCGCGCAGGATTCGTTCTTTCTCCCGGTCAATCGGATGCCGAAACGCATCGAAACGGGCGCGCCAACGATCGGGAGAGGATTGAATCATTTGCTGGGGACGATTTCCAAGGGGTTACGATGCGCCGGCGGGGGCAGTTGCATCAAGCTGTCTTCGTAATACCAGACGTGGAGGCGAACCGGCGAAACCCCAAATCGAAACGCCAACAGGAAAAGAAGATTGCGCCAGGTGACCCGCCATGAGCCCTGTTCCATCTGGCGCGCTGGAGAACTTTTCAGCGGAGGATCGAGCAGGGCAATTTCTCCAGCTCGGCGCAAGCGACGCGAGAAGTCTACGTCTTCCATCAGCGGAATGGGAGCGAAGCCGCCGATCCGTTTGAAAACTTCGCTCCGGATAAAGACGCTTTGATCACCATAAATGGTTCCGAAAGCGCGACTGTGCCAGCGCTCGAAATTCTCCAGAAAACGAAGCTCGGGATGTCGTTCGTCGAAAGCGCGATAAAATGCGCCGCCGATCACATTTGGTTCACGCAGACGCGCGACGATGGCATCGAGGTGCGCACCGGTGAGGTCGGAATCGACGTGATGGAAAAGAAAAATATCGGCGCGGGCGCTGGCAGCCCCGGCGTTCATTTGCGCGCCGCGGCTCGGCTTCGACACGCTGGCCCAAAGCAAGGACGCGGGCAGCGAAACGGACGGCTCGCAGCCGTCCACTCCGGCGAGAATAATTTGTTCGACCGCGGTGTGTCCGACCAATGGGAGCGCGCGTTTTACCGCGAGATCCGCATCGCGCCAGCACGGAATGATGAGGGCAATTCGGGGGGGAATGACGGGCACGCCGGAGCATGCACCTAGTCCCGACAGTTGGAAAATTGAAACGTGGAGCCTAGGGGGTTCGAACCCCTGACCTCCTCAATGCCATTGAGGCGCTCTACCAACTGAGCTAAGACCCCGAAGTGCACCGATTTTCCCCCGCCCTCTTCCGCTTTGCAACGTGGAAATCAATTTTCGCGCTGATCTGTTTGCTCGGCGTTTGCGGCCAGGCGCGCGCGCAGCCGCGGAGTGTCTGGATCGACACTGATGTCGCGATCGGCTCGCCCCTTCGCGATGTCGACGATGCCTTCGCGTTGATCGCGGCCTGGAATTCGCCCGAACTGCGCGTGGCCGGCATCAGCACGACTTACGGGAACGCTTCGCTGGCGCGCACGACAAAAATCGCGCGGGAACTATCGCGGCGTTTTGGAAATGCGGAGACGATCCACCCGGGCGCGGAGAACGCCAATGATTCCATCCTTTCATCACCAGCGACGACAGCGCTGATCGCCGCCTCGAAGAAAGAGCGAATCACCTATCTTGCTCTTGGGCCGTTAACAAATCTCGCGGGGGCTCTTCGGGTCGATCCAAGTTTAACGTCGCGCCTTCACGGGGTGATCGCCGTC
>JBBSEO010000160.1:0-5841 GCA_038239645.1 Chthoniobacterales bacterium
GTCGCGGAGGCCTTCTTCGCCTCGCTTTTTGCGATCCAATTATCGACCTGGGTCAGGCGGCCGTCGACGTTATCAGGGTCTCGACTGAAAACGTTTTCCAAAGTCGCTAACGATTCGTCGAATTTCTTGTCGGTATACTCCATCTTGCCCAGGAGATTCCACCCGCCGATAAAGTCCTTCGCTTTGCCGGTAAGGTCGCGCAGGACCCTGTAAGCTTCGTCGCGCTGATTCGTCTGGCTGAGAAACTCGGCGTACTTCAAGCGTTCCGGCGATCGAAGAGGAGCCTTGTCGGAAGCGATCTTGAGTTCGTCTCCTGCTTCCTTCACCTTACCCTCCGATAAGTGAAGGGCTGCGACCGCGGTGTGGGTAGCCGCGAGATTAGGATTACTTGCGACCGCTTGACGCGCCGCTGCTCCGGCACTGGGCAGGTCCCGGTTCCGCAGCGCGACTTCCCATTGAGTCAAAGAATAATAGGGGTCCTGTTTGTTCGGAAACTTCGCCACCATCCCTTCAATGGCATCGGAGGTCTCCTTGTTGAAGACCGTCCCCACCGCGAGGAAAAGCGCCTCGCCATTGGCCGGATCCATCTGGAGCACTTCCACCAATTCCTTGTGGGCGTTCGCGAGCTGTCCAATGCCGAAGAAGGCGCGAGCCAGGCGCAGACGGTTCGCCACATTATTTGGATTGATTTCACGCGCGCGCTGAAGAAAGGCGCCCGCTCGGAAAAAATCGCCGTCCTCCAGCCACATCTGTCCCAACCGCTCGAACGGGAGGGCGCCGCGAGAATCGACTCGCAACAAATTCATGTATTCGATCTTGGCGCTGTCGTAGTCGCCAGCCTTGAAATAGCGATCGCCTCGCTCGGTGTAGCGGCCTTTCTTCCAGCCCGAACAGCCGGCTAAGAAGATCGTGGTGATAATTAGGGCAATGCGGAGTTGTCTCATAAGTCGTTAGCTAGTTGGCGTCGTCTCGATTTATTCCCAGCTTCTCCATTAGTTCGTACATGGTTGGGCGGCTTATCCCCAGTTCAGTCGCCGCCGAAGTAATGCGGCCAAGGTGCCGTTTCAGGGCGCGTTGGATCATCTCGCGCTCGACGCTTTCGCGTGCCTCCTTTAACGTCGCGGCGTTCGGAGAATTTCCACCTTCCAATTCCAAGTCGCGTTCGGAGATGCGCCTTGAGTCTGCCATGATGACAGCGCGCTTCACCCGATTCTGCAGCTCGCGCACGTTGCCGGGCCAATTATGCCGGTGCACGGCGCGAAGAGCGTCCGGCGCGAACGCCAGATTGGTTTTCCCGTTCTGCACGCCGGCTTGCTGCAAAAATTCCTGGGCGAGCACCACGGCGTCGTCGCTTCGGTCGCGCAATGGAGGCAGGGTGATTACGACCACCGCCAGACGAAAATAGAGATCCTCGCGGAACGAGCCCGAGGAGATGGCGTTCTTCAGGTCCACGTTGGTGGCAGCGATTACCCGCGCGTCGCACTTCAACTCCTGTCGGCCTCCCACGCGCTGGAAAGTTTGCTCCTGAAGAAAGCGCAATAATTTGACCTGCACCGATGACGGCAGATCGCCGATTTCGTCGAGGAAAACCGTGCCCTTGGCCGCCGTTTCCACCAAGCCTGGACGTTGCATCGTCGCGCCGGTGAAGGCGCCCTTCTCGTGCCCGAAGAGTTCGCTTTCGAGCAGGTTTTCCGGGATCGCGTTGCAATTGATCGGCACGAACGGGCCGTCCTTGCGCGCGCTCCGGCGATGGATGGCGCGCGCCGCCATCTCTTTGCCGGTCCCGCTTTCGCCCAGCAGCAAAACCGGGGCAGTCGTCACAGCCACTTTGCGAATGAAGGCAAACACGCCCTGCATCTGCGCACTGGTGCCGAGCATATCTTCGAAAACTTTCGCGCTCGTCCCACGTTGCAGTTCGCGATATTCCTTTTCCAGGTCGGCGACGTAAATGCAGCGCCGCAAAACCAGTTTCAATTCGTCCGGGTCAATCGGCTTGCACAGAAAATCATAGGCGCCGGTGCCGACTGCTTCGAGGGCATTTTTCTTTTCTCCCTGCCCGGAAACGACAATGATCTTCGCGGTTTCATCCTGCGCCAGCAGCTCGCTCAGCGCGGCCAGGCCTTCTTCGGGATCGTTCGGGCGGGGCGGCAATCCCAGGTCAAGCAACGTGACCGCGGGTTTCATTTTGCGGTATGCTTCAAGCGCGCCCGGCCGATCTTCCGCCAGATTAATCTCGAAATCGGAAGTCAGCGCCCACTTCATTTGCGTCCGGATTTCCTCGTCGTCGTCGACGATCAGCAACGCCGGTTTCATACACGCGCCAGCGGCAGCCAAACCTGAAACGTTGTCCCCTGCCCCGGCTCGCTCTTTACCCGGATCGTGCCGCGATGAGCCTGGATAATGGTCTTGGTGTGGAACATGCCGATGCCTAAGCCTTTCTTCTTCGTCGTCTTAAATGGGCGAAACAATGAATCTCTCATGAATGCCGCGCTCATGCCACAGCCGTTGTCCGAAACGGTAAGAACTCCCCAGCCCGGGCGCGCTTCGGTTTTCACCTCCACGCGACCCTCGGCACTCACCGCTTCGCGAGCATTGAGAAGCAAATTTGTCACCACGCTTCGAAGTTGCTCGCGATCGCCCATTACCTTCCCCACCGCTTGCAGCTCGCGGAGAAATGCCACTTCGTGTCCGGTCTCAACCTGGTCGACTGCTTTGGCGACGAGAGCGACAAGATCGACCTCCGCCGCTTGCGTCTCGACCTTCTGCTGAACGGCGCCAAGCCGTTCGATGATCTGGTCAATCCGGCCGGCGGTATCACCGATTCCGCGCAGGGCATCACGGCGAAACTCCGGATCGTCGAAATGCTCGGGCAGATTGCGAAGCATCAAACGCAGGGTCGAGGCGGCATTTTTCATGTCGTGCACGAAGAAAGCCGAGATGGTCTGAAACGCCTCGAGTTCCTTGGAAAGGAGGAGTTCGCGACCGAGTTGAAGATTCAAAAGACTCGACGCGGTCTGATCGCAAATGCACTTCAGCAACTCGAACTCTTCCGAGGAATATTCGACCGCACTGACGCGGTCAGCGAGAAGAACGAGTCCGAGACATCGCTCGTTCGCGACCAACGGGAGCGCGTAACGATCGCCGCCGCGCGAAAACTGCGCCTGATTCAGCAGTCGCACTTTTTCCCATGGCGGCTCGGTCGTTCGATCCAGATCAACGAGCGATTGCTTCGCCAGTAAACTCAAGTCGTCGCCGCTGATTTCGTTCTGACCATCGGACGCGTCGCTGATGCTGCTCTCCACGGTCGAGCCGGCGCGAGCAAGGCGCTGTCTTTCTTCGTTCCAGACCCAAAGGCTGACCGACAAAACGTTAAAGGTGCCGGAGATCAGCTTGGCCGCCCCCGAGCAAAGGGTTTGTTCGTCGGCCGCGCTGGTGGTCGCATCGGTGAAGTCGGTCCAAATTTTGTAAGCGTCGTACTGCGGACGACGAAAATGCCGGCTGATAAAATTTCGCAGACGCTGGCGCCAGCGCTTCGAAAGGAGCATGACCGCCAGCACGGCCAGTGCGAGTAGGACCAATAGCGCTTCCAATTGAAACGAACCCGCCGCCCCCGTATGGGCCACGATCTGGGCCAGAACTCCCACGACCAGCAAATATCCGCCGACTAGAAGAACCGTGATCGAGGTGTGAAGAACAGCGCCGGACGGGTAAACATCGGTCTCGTTCAATCCGGCGCGGAGATAACCGATGCCCAAAAGCAGACAGCCAATGATCAGCCCGGCAACGTCGACTTGCGATAGTGTGCTCGTCTGCCCGGAATAAACCAGCGCCTGGCTACAAGTATAGAAGCGTGTCGCAGAAATGACTGCGAGGCCGAGGATGGTGAATTTGATCCGCCATTGCATCGTCCCGACCGCGGCGCGAAACGTGAGTTCCAGGCTCATCAGGACAATCACAATCTCCAGCAGAATAAGCCCGTTGAGAAATTTCCCGGTGGTGGTGAAAGCGAGGCCGAACTCGCCGCTCTCGTGTTCCACAAGGTGCAGCAACTGGCCACCGCTGTAATAGGCCAGGACGACCGGGACAGCCACCGCGGCGATCAAAGGAAACATCCACGGTTTGAGGGAGCGCCGCACTTCGCCGCGCGAGTAAACATTCGAAAATAGAATCCAAATGACGAAACCGACGGAACGCAGGAGGAGAGCCTGGCTCTGTAATGTCACCTGCCTCGCTGCGGAAGAGGCTTCAGCCGCGCCCAACGCCGCGAAGATGCTTTCAGCGACCAGATAGAGCATTCCGGCGACAAAAAGCCAAAGCGTTCCCGAGCGACCACTCCGAAACATCGCGGCGATCGCAATCGTGGCGGCCAAACTGGCAGCGATATAGGCGAAGATTGTTTCAGCGCTCACGGCGGCGGTGACTTTGGCGCAGAAACCAGACTAGCAACAAGTCGAGACATTCCAAAGTCGGCGTTTGCGGCACCTACAACCGGTTGAATACGCTGAGGGCGCTGAAAGTTACGACGGTTCAACGAGATAATGCGGAGGCGCGCAGCTGACACGCCCGCCGCGGAAATAGGCATACCGGCTGTTATAACCACCGTTGTATTCATATTTTCATAAGATCCCTCCGGTCGGTCTGCTTTTCTCTTCGCGGTTTCGTCCTCCTGTGGTCGGCGAGCGCTCGCGCCCAGTCCGCCGAGTCAGTCACTCTCAGCTGGCAAGCGAGCGGCGCGCCAAATATCGCCGGCTATCGAATCTATTACGGATTCCGATCGAGCAGTTATCTCTACGATCAGGATGTGGGCCCTTCCACTGCGGCCCAGATCACAAATTTGGCTCGGGCGCGACCTACTACTTCGTTGCCGCCGCCTACGAACCTCCCAGCAGGAAAACGGCCCTTCCAACGAAGTGCCTTATACTCCGCCAGGAATATTACCTGAACTCCACCAAAGTCGCGAATCGTGGTCTCCGCCTTTTGGTGCGACCTGGCAGAGTCCTGTCGCTGGCAGCTACGCCTTGCAGGCCGTGGCCTACGATAACTCCGGTGATCTCACGCAGAGTACGCCGGTCAGTCTCACCGTCGGTTCGGTCGCACAAAGCTCGGCCGCTGCCGCCAGCCTCGCCGTCTCCGCTGCTCCAAGCCGAATCTATCGCGGGAGTTTTGCGACGTTCAGAATCACACGGAAGACGGCGAGTACCGCACAAGATCTAATCGTGAACTACACACTGGGGGGAAATGCCATCGCCGGTTCCGATTACGCCAATAATCAGGCAGGCCAGATTGCTATTCCCGCCGGAAACACTTCCGCGCTGCTGAGCTTTCCGACTTACCGGCGTTCGGCGGCCCCCTCAAAAACAACGGTTAGCTTCGCCTTCGCAACCGGAGACTACAAAGCTTCGACCAAGCCAGCTACCGTCACCCTCTACCGGTAAAACGCTTGGCTTTCTAAAAAGCTGACTGCGGCACGTAAATCACGTCGCCATCCCGGACATAAAACGCCCGGGTCGCAACCCCGGCGATTGTCGGCCGCAGATCCATCACCTGCGTTCGCTCCACGCCACTGATCGTCCGTGTGAGTCGCACACTTTTGAGCGAGCCGAACTCCGTCGCCCCACCGGATTCCATGATCGCCTGGTAAACCGTCGTCGGCTTTTCAAAAGCGATCTTGCTTGGCCTCTGGACCGCGCCAGAAACGATCACTGTCGCGGTCCCGCCTTCCACGCTTACGACGACATCGCTGTTTTTGAGTTGCGACTTATAGAGAGCAGCCAGTTCAGCCTGCAGCGAGCCCACCGTCTTGTGCGCGGCCTCCACTTCTCCCACCAGCGGCAAACTCAA
>JBBSEO010000161.1:0-5827 GCA_038239645.1 Chthoniobacterales bacterium
AATCGCCGCTTATTTCTGCGCGCATCCGTTGGTGGAAAATGTCATTGCCCGCGGACCGACGAAGACGAGCGTGCGCTTGAAATCCGGGATTCAGTGCGATCTGCGGGTCGTTCGTAACGCCGAGTATCCCTTTGCCCTGAGCTATTTCACCGGGAGCAAGGAGCACAACATCATGATGCGGAACCGCGCGCTGAGCCGCGGGTGGACTTTGAATGAATATCGTCTCGCGCCCGCGCCGGTGGCGGAAGCAAAGACGAAACGGCAATCGCTCAAGATTCCCGAAATCGGCGATGAGCCCGAGCTCTATCGCGCGCTTGGGCTCGATTTCATCCCGCCGGAATTACGGGAAAATAATGGTGAGTTCGCCGCGGCCGAGGATGGACAATTGCCAACGCTGATCAAACTCGAGAATTTGCGCGGCACCTTTCATTGCCATACCACCGCGAGTGACGGCCACAATTCGTTAGAGGAAATGGTCGCGGCGGCGGCGGAACTCGGGCTCGAATACATCGGCATCGCCGATCACAGCCGGAGCCAGGTGCAGGCACGCGGCTTGGACGCGGCCCGGTTGCGCGTCCAGCAGGCGCGGATCCGCGAGCTGAACGCGCGCCAGGAAAACATCCGGATCTTTGCCGGGGTCGAGTGCGACATTTTGCGCGATGGCTCCCTCGATTTTCCCGATGAAATCCTGGCGGAACTCGATTTCGTTGTCGCCTCGGTCCACGGCGCGCTCACGCTCAGCGAGGCAGAAATGACTGAGCGAGTGATCCGTGGGCTGTCGAATCCGTTCGTCACGATGCTGGCCCATCCAACCGGCCGGCTGCTCTTGCGCCGCGAGAGTTATGCGATCGATCTCGCCGCCGTGATCGAGGCGGCGGGAGAAACTGGAACCTGGATTGAAATTAACGCCGCGCCGAAACGCCTGGAACTGGATTGGCGCTGGTGGCCCCTGGCGAAAAGCAAAGGCGTGAAATGCGTCATCAATCCCGACGCGCATCGCACCTCGCGGCTGGCGGACCTGCGCTTCGGCGTCATGACTGCGCGGAAGGGCTGGCTAACGAAAGCAGACGTCGTGAACACTTTACCGCTGGCGCAGATCGAGAAGGAACTCAGGAAAAAGAAGACCCGATAATTCGGCCGTCTCGAAAAGCTTCTGACGCGCTAACGCGCCCGCGTCACATAATAGCGCGCGGGCGGGGAGCGGTTGATCGCCCACGGCAACGGACCTCCGAAACTGCTGTAGAACGCCGCCCCGGTTCCGAGGACGGAGGTGTTGAGATAAGGAAGCCGCACCAAGCTGACTCCTCCTTGCTCGACCAGGTCTTTGACTGGAAGAACGGCAATGAGTGGATCTGGCAAAGGACCGACAATAATGTCTCCCGGCCTTACCTCCGGCTTTCGCCGATCAAACGGAGTCGCTCCGGAATTTTGCATGTAATACTGAAATCCCCAGTGTCCCAGAAAACGGACGCGATCACTCGTCGCTTGGAATTCATTCTGAAAATGGCGCGCGGCTGAGCGACCACATTCTGCCTCGCGAAAATCTGCCGTGGTCAAGAGCAGAGAGAGGACGCTGAAAAGAGCGAAGCAGAAGCGGCGGCTGAGCTGATTGATCGATGCGCCGCAACGGACGATCAGGATGGCAGTGGGCGGAGCCAGTGGAAGAATTGTGCGACCCGTCACCGACCAATTCAGGAAGGCAGCAAAGACAAACGTTCCAAAAATCCACGCGAGGAGAAGAATCGAGCCGGCGTCTCGACGTTGGGCGAAATGCATCCCCGCCAGGACGAGTAATCCCGCCGCGGCGGTGGCGAAGAGTCCGCCTTGCAGCCACACCGGCAGCGTATTCCCCTCGAGGTAAACCCAGGAAACCACTTCAGATCTAAAAGCTGCGCAAAAAGCGACGAGGACGAGCGCGGCGGCGAGGAGCACGATCCTTTTCTGAAAAATCAAAAACGAGAGCGTGCTCAGAAGGCAGCCGCCCGTGAAAGCGAGAGCGATCAACAATTCCGCCAACCTTCCGGGACGCGTCGCCGCCGCGATCGAGGCCGAAGCAGAGAGGGCAGAGGTGAACAGTCCATGTCCATAGAGCCGCGCGGTCAGCAAATCATAAAGCGCGAGGATCGCGATCGGCAGCAGGAGGAAAAGGAGCGGCCAACGAAGCCGGCGATCACGGGCCAGCGTATAAACGAAGAGCAAGGGGACGAGGGCAATCCCGAAATATTTTGTGAGGGCCGCGGCCGAAATCAGAGCCGCGGCGAGAACGAAACGCCAGATCTGTTCCTGCTCGAGCGCTGACATCCAGGACGCGATCGCCATGACCCAAAAGGCGAGCAGCATCACGTCGCACATGACGTTTCCGGCGGAAATCATAAAGACCGGTGTGAACAACGTCAGCAACGCGGCGAAAAGTGGTCGCGGACATAGACGTCGCGCCACCGCGAATGTGCCCAGAGTCGCAGCCAGCGCGGGAATGAGGAAGGCGGCATGAAGGGCGATCTCGCTCCAGCCGAAGACACTGCCGATGGCCGCTGCGTAGTAGGAGCAAAGCGGAGGATTCTGCATCACTTCCGACATCGGCTGCACGAAGGACGACCAGTTCACGGTGAAGCCGTATGGATCGAGCGGATGGCAGGCGATCTGTTGTGCGATCCAAAGGAAAAGAGGATCGTCAATGTGGAATGGCTTCCCCAGAAAAGGAACGAGCGCGCCCAGCGTGACGGCGGCGAGAATGAGTAAAGGTTTCCGCGAGCCCTCGGCTTCCCGCGAGGGCTCGGTCCAGGCCTTCAGCGTGGCGTTATCCATCGCCTAACGACTTCACTCGCGTTGCGGCATGAACATGGTCAGGCATTTGCAGGCGCCGCCCGCTTTGAGGAATTCCGTCATCGGGAGTTGATGGCAGCGATATCCACGATTCGTTAGCGTATCGACCAGTTTCGGCGCGCCTTCCGGCAGGACAATGTCATGCTCGAGGACGACGGCGTTGCAGGAAAAGTGTTTCGCTTCCTCTTCTTCGACGTCGATCAGGTCGGTCACCTGGCCCCTGATCGCGCGCTGCCCATATTCATCGAACGCGGCCGGAAACCAGACCGCGCCTCCGTCCGGCAGAGGGCAAAAGCAGGTATCCAGATGGTAGAAGCGGGGGTCGACCAGCTCGACAGAAACGACGAGGCACCCGAGCATGTCGGCGACCGCCCGGTGAGATTGGATATCGCTGCGAAACTTGTAGCCGCAGAAGAGTGCGTCCCCGACGAAAAGAGCGTCGCCTTCGCCCTCGAAGAAAAGGTCTTCCGCCAGCCATTGCACTTCGTAGCCGTGCTCTTCCATCCATTTCGCGAAGTGCGGCGCTTCGCCCGCGCGTTCCTTGTGCCGAAAATTACTCGGGATAAATTTTTTCCCGACCGTTAGTCCGGCGTTGGCGGTGAAAACCATGTCCGGCAGTTTTGGCTGCGGCGGCACCAGCTCGATCTTCGTGTCGAGCTGGGAGAGAGTTTGATGCAACCCCTGCCATTGTTTTTTCGCCAGCTCCGTCTCCGCCCCGCGCGCACGGCTCATCCACGGGTTGATTTCGTATTCGATGCCGTAGTGGTCCGGTGGACACAGAAGCAGGTCGCGCATGCCGTTAGCTGTTGGCGGGCCGATTCACCTCGGCGCCGTGCTCGCGCAATCTCGCGATCAATTGATCCAGCTCCGTCCGGTTCGGCGCGGTGATCTCAATCCGCGCGCTGCTTTGATCGGCTCGCTTCTGTCCGATGCGAAATTCGACGATGTTGAACGAAGCGCCCTGCGTCACAATCTGGTCGAGGATCTTCGGCAAAATAAGGGAGTCAATAATGTGACCGCGCAGTTCGATCGTTTCCGAGGACATCCGCCCAGCTTAGCTGAAGGAAAAGTCTGCGCCAACCTTCGCGCGCGTTATAATTCCGCATGGAGAAACCAGATGGGCGCGGCTCATTGCCTTCGCGGAAGGCAGAACTCGCGCTCGGCCAGAAGATCAATCGCAAATCCAAAACGCCGCCGCCACCTCTGCGTTCTCCAATGAATTCGCCCGGTCGCAAACGTCACCGATGAATCCGAACCTTCTCGCGGTGCAGAATAAAATCGCCCGCTCCCTCGCCGCGCGCCCTGAGTGTTTCATCACTCATCCGACCGAGCTGGCCGTGCTGAAACAACTTTCGCGGAGCGAGCTGGAAGCATTCGCACTCGACCAGGGCTGGCGCACCGTCAGTCGCCTCGGCGGCCGACAAATCGAATTCTACAAGGACGCGACGGCGCGTCCCGATACTCTCGGGTAGGGAGGCCGAACCGCTCTCTTACCCCGAAGTCGATTTCCCGAAGAACGCACTCACCGGGCTCGTCGCAGAGGCGCCATGCAGCCGCTCGGCAAGGCCGATTTCACGCGCATCGCGCCCCGCTTCGACCGCGAGTTTGAAGGCGCGCGCCATTCGATTCGGATCGGACGCAATCGCAATCGCGGTGTTGACCAGCACCGCATCGGCGCCCATCTCCATCGCTTCCGCGGCCTGACTCGGTGCGCCGAGGCCCGCGTCGACCACCACTGGCACGGTCGCCTGCTCGATAATGATTTCGATCTGCGCGCGCGTTTCGATTCCGCGATTGCTGCCGATGGGCGAACCGAGCGGCATCACCGTCGCCGTTCCCACGTCCTGCAGCCGCTTCGCCAGAACTGGATCGGCGTTGATATAGGGCAGAACGGTGAAGCCTTCTTTCACCAGGACTTCTGCGGCCGCCAGCGTCTCCACCGGGTCGGGCAAAAGATAACGCGGGTCCGGATGAATCTCGAGTTTGACCCACGTTGGCAGACCAGCGCTCGCCGCGAGACGGGCCAGCCGCACGGCCTCGTTCGCATCGCGGGCGCCGCTCGTGTTCGGCAGCAGCAGATATTTCTTCGGATCGACGAAATCGAGAATGTTCGCGAACGGATCGCGTTTCCCGGAAAGATCGGCGCGGCGCAGCGCGACCGTCACAATCTCAGTTCCGCTCGCCCCCAGCGCGTCGCGCATCGCTTCGTTCGAGGAAAATTTTCCGGTCCCGACCAGCAACCGCGAGGAAAATTCGCGATCGGCAATCTTGAGCTTGGAAGGCTTGTCGGACATCGGTGCAGCATACAACGCGTCGCGGGCTGAATCGAGTTGTACGAATTCCGTTTCGCAGCAAAATTGGGCCGATGTCGAAGTTCGAGCTCCATCACCGCGATTGCGTCGCCGGCATGGGACAATTAGCCGAGCGATCGATTGATCTCGTCGTGACCTCACCGCCCTATAATCTCGGCGTGCGCTATTCGAAATTTTCCGATCGCGGCGCGCGCCCGGCCTATCTGCGGTGGTGCCAAAGCTGGGCCGAGGAAATCGTTCGCCTGCTCAAAACCGACGGATCTTTTTTTCTCAACGTCGGCGCGTCACCGGCGAATCCGATGTTTCCGCACGAGCTCGTGCTCGCGCTGCGTGATCTTTTCGTGCTGCAAAATACCATCCATTGGATCAAATCGATTAGTCTCGAGGAGAAAGATGGTTCCTGGACTTCGCGCGGTCACTTCAAACCGATCAACTCAGGGCGTTTCCTGAACGAATGCCACGAATACATTTTTCATCTCACCCCGACCGGGAAGACGCCACTCGATCGATTGGCTCTCGGCGTGCCGTACCAGGACAAGAGCAATATCGCCCGGTGGTCGCACACGGCGGGGCGTGATCGGCGTTGTCGCGGAAACACCTGGTTCATTCCCTACGAAACGATTCAACGGCGGGCGAAGGAGCGTCCCCATCCCGCGACGTTTCCCGTCGCGCTGGCGGAGAATTGCATTCGC
>JBBSEO010000162.1:0-5777 GCA_038239645.1 Chthoniobacterales bacterium
CCGCGCATCGTCAGCATCAACGCCCGGCCGGTTGAAGCCCGTCCCCACGGCGCCGTGCTCGTGCTGGAAAACAATGACCGCCCGGGCATGGTCGGCCGCATCGGCACCCTCCTCGGCGAACACGGGATTAACATCGCCACGATGTCGCTCAGCCGAGACCAGGAAGGCGGCACCGCCCTCACCGTCCTCAACCTCGACAGCGAACTGGACGAAAGTTTACTCGCGACCATTCGCGCGCACGACGACATCCGGAGCGCTCAACTGATCGAGTTCTAGCCGCGCGATAGAATTGCGTTTCGCGCGCATCCATTCGGGCGCGACCGCACGATAGCAAAGTATATGGGTGCATTTCTTTGGACAATCATCATCGGGCTCGTTGTCGGCGCGGTCGCGAAATTCCTCATGCCAGGGCGTGACCCGGGCGGTTTCCTGATCACGATTCTGATCGGCATCGCGGGAGCGTTCCTGGCCAGCTTTATCGGCCGGGCCGTCGGCTGGTATCAACCTGACGAGGCAGCTGGGTTCATCGCCTCCGTCATCGGCGCAATGCTGCTCCTGCTCCTATATCGCGTCCTCTTTCACCGTTCACCGCCCGCTTAGCGCGGCGAATTTAGTTGCGGCAATTCCGGCTCGGTGCGCTCGTCTCCGGTGCGCGCGCCGAGCCGTTTTGCCATCATCATGGCCTTCGCGGCGGTTTACCTCATTTGGGGGTCGACTTACCTTTTCATTCGCCTCGCGATCGACGCCGTCCCGCCATTTTTATGGCCGGCTCGCGCTACCTCACAGCCGGATTCCTACTTTATTCGTTCGCGCGTATTCGCGGAGCTGAGCGCCCGGCGGGCAAGACCTGGCTCAGCGCCACGATTATCGGCGGGCTCCTCCTTCTCGGCGGAAACGGCGGCGTTACCATTTCGGAACAGTTTGTCGATACCGGCCTGGCGGCCGTGGTCGTCGCGACTGTCCCGATTTATATCGTCCTGCTCTCGTGGGCGGCGGGCGGTCCGCGACCATCGCGCCTCGTTGCCCTCGGTCTGGTCGGTGGTTTTGCCGGCGTGGCGATCCTGCTCGCGCCCTCGCTTCACCTCACCGGCGTGGACGGCAAACGCGCCCTAGGTATCTCCATTCTGCTCGTCGGCTCATTTCTCTGGTCCGCCGGTTCGATTTATTCGCGCCGCGCGTCTAACGCTCCCTCGCCCTTCCTCGCCTCAGGCCAACAAATGCTTTGTGGTGGCACGCTGCTCCTTCTGGCCGGCTTGATCACGCGCGAGAAATTTACCCCAGCCATGATCACGCCCGTCGCTTTTTGGTCGTGGATCTATCTTGTTTTCGTCGGCGCGATCATCGGGTTCAGCGCCTACATTTTCCTGCTGCGCCACTGCGATCCGGCGAAGGTTTCGACCTACGCCTATGTCAACCCGATCGTCGCCGTCATTTTAGGAACGCTGTTTGCCGGAGAACAGTTCAGCCCGCGGACGATGTTGGCGGCGGCGATCATCATCGGTTCGGTCGCGATTGTCATCACCGCCGAGCAATTGAAGGGACGCACCGTGACGCCGAACTCGCCCGTGCTTGCAGAAGCGGAGTAGCAGCGATAACCAAAACGATGCCCGACGCGCCCCCGAGAAAGGAAACGATCGAAGTGATCGTAAAAAATTGGCGCGCGGAAGTGGAGACGGCTCAGGTTTATCGCGATCTCGCGTCGCGGGAAGAAGACGAAAAGCGACGCGGCATTCTGCTCCGGATGGCCGAAGCAGAGGAGCGGCACGCCGCGCGTTGGGAAGAGAAACTTCGTGACATGGGTCAGCCCGTTCCGAAGTTAGCTGACAATATCTGGACCCGTTTCCAGCGCCGCTTCACCCAATCGCTCGGAACCGACATTGCGATTCAGCGGATGGAAGCGGCGGAGAAAAAGCACGAGCGCGAATTCATGGCGCAACGCGATCACGCCCTCGCCGGCGAAACCGATGTGCAGGAATTTTTGCGCTCGTCCGCGCTCGAGGAAAAAGCGCACGCCCGCGCCCTGAGCGCGATGGCGCCCCCGCAAACGCCGCGTTCCGCTCTCGACAATATTTTAAAGCGTGAACGCTGGCACGGACGCGGCGGCAGCTGGGTCGCCGACGCGATCTACGGTGTGAACGATGGTCTCGGCGCCGTCTTCGGCATTGTCTCCGGGGTCGCCGGCGCGACGAATAACCAGCAGCACTACATTCTCATTTCCGGTCTCGCGGGCATGATGGCCTCCGCCCTCTCGATGGGCGCCGGCGCCTATCTCGCGGTGAAAAGCGAAGGCGAAGTGCACGAAGCCGAAATGGCGCGCGAGAAAGCCGAGGTCGAAGAAAACCCCGAGGAGGAAATCGAAGAGATGTCGCTCTTCTATCAACTCCAGGGTTTCGGCGCGGAGGAATCCCAGCGCATGGCAGAACGCCTCGCCCAGGATCCGGAACAGTTCATCCAGGCCATGGCGCAGAGCGAGCTCGGTCTGTCCGAACATCGTTTCCCGAATCCGTGGAAATCCGCCTTCTCCGCCTGCCTCTCCACCGCGATCGGCGCCTTTATTCCGATCATCCCGTTTTTCTTCATGAACGGGTTCGCCGCCGTCGTCGCAGCCTTCATCATCAGCATCGTGGCGCACTTCGCCGTCGGCGCGATCAAATCGCTTATCACCATTCGCTCCTGGTGGGCTTCCGGCTTTGAGATGACCTTCGTCGGCATCATCGAAGCCGTCGTCACCTACGGCCTCGGCCTCGCCTTTGGCGCCGCGGCATAATCGCGCTGCTGGACGCAGGCGTGACTAACGAGTCATACGCGAGAGAGGTCGCGCTCGGTCGTGCCGCAAGAAACGACGGCGCACACCGATGGCGTAGATAAGATAGTAACCGATTACTCCGGCCGCGACGGCAAGGGAGAGCGCGGTCGCGGAACCGCTAATCCATGGATGAGGCTGACCCTCGATCATGTGCACGCTCCGCCACCACCCGTAGGCCAGCCGCCCGATCAAAGCGAAAACAATGATCAGAGCCAGCCAGCGATTCGGCGTGTAATAGAAAGTGCCTTGGTGATTCTCCCAGCGGGTGAGCAAAAGACCGAAGCCGCCCAGGACCATCCCCGCCAGCATTCCGAGCAGGGAGTATACAAACGCCTGATGCAGCCAGATGGACATGAAAGCCGTCGAGAGCAGAAAGAAGCCCGCACCAAAAGCCGTCGACCAGACGTTCGCGGTCGCCACCCAGCGGCGTCCCTGTCGTCGCGCCGTCCCCGCGCGGTATCTGCTCGCAATCGACAAAATAATTCCCGCGCTCAGCGCCAGCATCACGCAGAAGAAAAGGGCGAGAATCAGAATCGGCATCGGTGAGAACGGCTATTTCCGACAGCAGTGCTTGCTCAACGTTTCCAGTCGTTTTGCACAACTTCGAAGTGCTTCACTGTCGGCTCCGGATCGATCAGAAACTCAGGATCGCGTGGCAAGGGATGAGTTTTCTCGATCTCCTCGCCGGCGAACTTCTTGATCGCGTCCAGCGACGTCCAATAAGAGATGACGGTGAACTCAGTGATGTCCCCGTTGGTGCGGCGAAAGATCTGCACACCCACGTTGCCCTCGATCGCTTTAATTTTTTCCACGCCGGCTTCGTTCAGGTAGGCGTAATACTCGGCCGCACGCGCCGTTTTCGTTTTTCCATGCCAGACCC
Source organism: Chthoniobacterales bacterium (assembly GCA_038239645.1). Classification (GTDB taxonomy): domain Bacteria; phylum Verrucomicrobiota; class Verrucomicrobiia; order Chthoniobacterales; family UBA10450; genus AV69. The sequence goes on from JBBSEO010000162.1 coordinate 3,687, forward strand.
GGGCCATCATTTTGGGCGGCGGAGCGTCCCCCGCGCACACTGCCGCCGTCACGAACGTGAAGACCAAAAGCGCCGCGCCAACCGTTCGAATCGTCATCATTCCCGACCTTGCCACCTTCAACCTTCCGCCGCCAGATTCGTTGCTGAAGATTTCCCGAGACGTGATATTTTCGGCTCCTTGATCGGGGGTATAGCTCAGTTGGTAGAGCGCTTCGTTCGCAATGAAGAGGCCAGGGGTTCGAATCCCCTTACCTCCACCAAGTTCTACTTCGCGCGCTCGCGCAGCGCGGCTTCGATTTTTTTCAGCCGCTCGTAAAATTCCCCAAGGCGGCGCAAAAGCGCCAGTTGCACCTTCGCGTCTTTCAACGGCACCGCGGGCGACGCCCACCACACCCCGCCCGAAGTATTTTTGCCCAGACCCGCTTGCGCGCCGATCGCGGTGTCGTCGCCAACCTCGATGTGCCCGAGAATGCCGACTTGCCCGCCCATCATCACGCGCTGGCCGATGCGAGCGCTTCCGGCGATGCCCGTCTGCGCCGCGATCACGGAATTTGGTCCGATGACGACGTTGTGGGCGACCTGCACCAGATTGTCGATTTTCGTCCCGCTCTGGATCCAGGTCCGGCCGAAACGCGCCCGATCGATCGTTGCATTCGCGCCGACCTCGACGTCATCATCGAGCTGCACGATCCCGATCTGCGGTTGTTTTTTCTGACCGCTCTCGGTCATTTCGAATCCAAATCCATCAGCACCAATGACCGCGCCGCTGTGGATGATCACTCGCGCGCCAAGCCGACAATGTTCGCGAATGGTCACGTTCGGATAAATGAGGCAGTTCGCACCAACGATCACGCCGCGACCGATATAACTGCCCGCGCCGATCACCGTTCCTTCACCGATCTGTGCTCCAGCTTCGATGACAGCGTGCGGCTGAATGCTGACCCGCTCGCGCAACTGTGCGGACGCGTCCACGACCGCGCTGGGGTGAACGCCAGGCGCGAATTGAACTTTGGGCGGGGCAAATCCAATGACGATTTTCTCAAACGCCGCCGCGGGATTGTCGACGCGAATGGTCGCAGCCGTAATCTCCTCCGAAAAATCACGCGGAACAAAGACAGCCGCAGCCCTCGTCCGCCGAAGCGCCGACAGGTAGCTTGGGGAATAGAAAAACGAAATTTCCTCCGGGGTCGCTTCCGCCAGCGAGGCGACGCCGGAAATTCGGCGCGAACCGTCGCCGCGCAATTCGCCGGCGCAATTCGCCGCGATTTCGCCGAGCGTAATTGTCACGCTTGCTGCTGTAACGGCGGTCTATCCCCGCCGTCAAGCGCGGTCATTCCGACCTGCGCTCGGAAGAAAGGAGCAGCGGCTCGCCTTCCTGCACAATGCTTAGTTATTCGAAGCGTCGAAGATGCTTTGAATCGACTGGTCAAGCATGGCGTTAAATTCCGCGTCGGATTGCTGAGCCGTGAGCCCCTCAACAAGCGCGCGCGAAAAGCTGGCGACCACACCGTGATTTCGCCGCAACCGATCGTTCGCTTCTTCGCGCGAATAACCGCCGGAAAGCGCCACCACTCTCAGCACCTTGGGATGTTTGACCAAATCCGTGTAGAAACCGTCTTTTTCCGGCAGCGTTAGCTTGAGCATGACGAACTGGCCGTCCGGCAACGTGCCCAGCTCCTCGAGGATGGCGGCCTTGAGAAATTGCTCCGCCTTTTCTTTTTCCGGGCAATGAATATCGATTTCCGGTTCGATAATCGGCACCAGCTCCGCGGCGATAATCTGCCGGCCAATTTCGAACTGCTGCTTCACGATTTCTTTGGTGCCGGCTTCGTCCGCTTGTTTAATGACGGAGCGCATCTTGGTCCCGAAAATATTCCTGGCCTTCGCCTTCTTCAGGAGCGCGTCGAGCGCCGGCATTGGCTTCATCAATTGCACTCCGTCCTTTTCCCCAGCGAGACCCTGGTCAACCTTTAGAAACGGCACCACGCGTTTGACCTTCCAAAGATAATCGGCCGTCGGTTGCCCTTCGATCTCGCGCTCCATCGTGTTCTCGAATAAAATCGCGCCGAGGATTCGGCCGCCGTTGAAACC
>JBBSEO010000163.1:0-5727 GCA_038239645.1 Chthoniobacterales bacterium
AAGGAGGTCGGACACTCGACGGCGAGCTTCAGCCAGCCCAGCCGGGCCTTGGTTTCATCGTCGCAAAAACGCTCGCACCGGTGGTGCCGCTGCGAATTTTCGGGGCCTACGAGGCCCTGCCGCGAGGAAGCGCACGCCTGCGCTTTCACCCGATCACGGTGGTGGTGGGAGAACCGATCTATTTCACGAAAGAAGACGTGGCCGGGGGTGGCAAAGAACTGTATCAGCAACTGAGCGAGCGCGTCATGGGGGCAATCGCAAAACTCTCGATCGATGGCTGACGAATCACCCGAACCAACCGTTTCCAAAGCCGCATGGTGGGCGATGGGTGCGACCGTGGCTGCGCTTTTAATCGTCGTCGTTTATGCTAACGTGCAACACGCGCGGCGCGATCGAATTGAGTCAGTCACGATCACCCGGGTAACGCCCGCGCTTTCTCCGTCGCCCACTCCTGTTCGCTAGATCGCGTCGAGGGGCTTGGCGGGGTTTTCGAATAACCGCCCGGAAATCAGGTCTATTTTATGATGAGAAAAATTTACCACTTCGCCTTCGCTGGCCTCCTCGGACTCGGCATCGTCTCCTGCCAGAAGCAACAAACTGAACAGGAGCGCCAGGCTGAAGTCGAACGCCGCGTGCAGGACCAGCTCGCGAGCGAACGCCAGAAGCAGCAGGCCGATGATCTGACCCATCGCGAGGCTGATGTGAATGCGCGCGAGCAAGCCCTGCGCGACAAGAACGCGACCGTCGCCACGGTGACGCAGGAGGAGAAAGAAACCACCAGCGAGCGGCCTGCCCCGCGTGCCCATGGACAATCTCAGCCGACGGCTTCGTATTCGATATTCTACAACAAGCTCGAACCCTACGGCGATTGGATCGAGACGAACGATTACGGTTACGTGTATCGCCCGCGAACGGCGCGGGAGGAAAACTGGCGTCCCTATACGAACGGGCGCTGGGTTTATACCGACGCGGGTTGGACCTGGGTTTCGGCAGAACCGTTCGGCTGGGCGACTTACCACTACGGGCGCTGGTCGCGCCTGCGGAATGTTGGCTGGGTCTGGGTGCCAGGGAACGAATGGGCGCCAGCCTGGGTTTCGTGGCGCAAAGGCGGCGATTATGTTGGCTGGGCGCCGCTGCCACCGGAGGCGCGTTTCGAACGTCGCACCGGGATTCACAATTGGTCGGACAGTTATTACGACATCGGACCGGCGCAATATTCGTTCGTGTCCGTGCGGCAGTTCGGTGACGAGCAAATCGAACGCGCGGTCGTGCCCGAGCGCCAGAACATAACCATTGTGCAGAGCACGACGAACGTGACCAATATCACCTACAACAACACCACGGTGGTGAATAACGGCCCGAGCTACGACGAATTGCGGGCGCAAAGTGCGCGACCGATCGAGCGTCTGCGCCTCGAGCGCGAGACGACGGTGCAGACGGATAATCCACGCGCGGTCGTGCGCGGGGACGTTGTCTCCGTTCCGGCCCCGTTCATCGCGCCCCAGCAACAGGAGCGTCCGCGGACAGTCAAGGAAACCCTCGCGCAGACGACGGTCGACGCGGGTTGGGCTGGGATGGATCAGTCGGCAGTGGATCAGGCGCGTGCAAAAAATCGCGCGGAAGCAACCCCGCCGCCCAACGCGCCCCCGAAAAAATTTGAGCGAGTGATCGAAACAAATACCGCGACCGGTGCGGCCGCGAACCAGCCACTCGCGACGCCCGCGCGTGCAATTGCGACCACTCCTGCGGCGATGCCTTCCGCCACGCCGACGTTAGCCGCGACGGTTGCGCCGCTGACAAACCCGACTGTTTCGCCGGCACCGGCCCTGGAGAGAACGCCTTTGGGGAGAGCTTATCGATCGGCCACGCCGGCCCCGACCGCTTCGGTCGCGACGATGGCGCCGCAGCAGGCCGCGCCGGCCCCGGCCGCGACGACGACGCCATTTCTCAGCAAGCGCGAACTAAAGAAAGAACAGAAGCGTGCGATGCGTCAGGGGACAGAGGAAAACGCGGCTCCGCCGGCCGGTCCAGCGCCCGAGGCCAACGCGGCGGCAGTCTCGGCGACGCCATTGCCAACTCGCCAGGAAGAAAGGCGCGCCGAGCGCCGGGCGCTTCGCGAACAAGCCCCGGCTGTTTCTTCAGCGCCGCCTACTGCGCCAGCCGAGGCAAATTCCGCCGCGGCTCCGGCGGCCGCGACACCATTCATGACCAAACGCGAGATGAAGCAGGAGCGTCGTGCGGAAAAACGTGCACAGCGCCAAGCGGGCGAGCCCGAAGATTCCGTCACGCCCACCCCTACTCCGACCGCTTCCCCGGGCGCGTAAGTTACCGTTACTAAGTCTCGTTAGGTTCCGGTTTATTGCCCTCGGCTGCGAGACGCTGCGCGTAGGCCAGGGTGTCGATGGAAGCGACACCCTTGTCGCGCCGGATCGCCTTGATCCGCGGAAAACGCAGCGCCAGGCCGCTGGCGTGTCTCGTGCTCGGCTGGATCGAGTCGAAGGCGATCTCGAGGACGGTGTCGGGCTTCACTTCGCGATAGCGACCCCGGTCAACCACAGTTTGTTTTTTGAAATGCTCGGTTAATTCGGCAATCTCGACGTCGGTGAGACCACTGTAGGCTTTTCCGATGGGCAGGAGCTCGCCAGATGATTCGTCGCGGACGGCGAAGGTGTAATCGCTCAGCACGCGGTTACGTTTGCCGTGGCCGAGTTCAGCCGCGATCACCACGACGTCGAGCGTAGCGAGTTCCTTCTTCAGCTTGAACCAGTGCATCCCGCGACGGCCGGGCGAATAAATGCTCTCGGGATTTTTGATCATCAATCCTTCGTTGTCTCGTCGCCGCGCGTTTTGAAATTCGTTCTCGATTCCATCGGTCGACTCGGCCGCGACGACGTTCGAGATTTGAAATTGCCGCGGCAGCATCAATACGCGCAGGAGTTCTCGCCGTTCGCGCAGCGTTGTTTTCAGGAGCGACCGGCCGTCGTGGAAAAGCAGGTCGAAGGCAACGTAGACGACCGGAACATCAGCCGACGCCACGGCGAAAAGATCGGCGCCGTCGGCTTTTCGTCCGAGGCGCTTTTGCAGATCGAAGAAGGTCAATTTCCGCCCCTCGGCGAAGGCAATGATCTCGCCGTCGAGAATGAGATCGTGGGCGAACTCTCTCGCGGCCAGCGCCAGCTCGGGAAACTGCCCGGTGATGTGCCTGAGATCGCGCGAAAAAATTTCGGCGCGGCCGGGGCTCGCATGCACCTGGGCGCGAATGCCATCGAACTTGTCCTCGATGTAAACCACTCCACCCGCCCCCTCATCGTGGAAGCGCGCCCAGATCGCCTCGGCCGTCGGTTCCGGACTGGCGAGCATGCATTTGATCGGCCGGAAAAGGGAAAGCTCAGCGCGATCGAGCTCGCCATTCTTCGCTAGCGCCGCCGCGCGGCCGAGATCGCCGAGAAGCATGTTGGCTTCCTTCACCTCGTCGAGGCGCGCGCTGAAGGCTTGCGCGACGGCTTCCTCTACCAGACCCTCGCGCAATCCAATCCGCAGATCCCCACTGAGAATCTTGATCAGGTATTGGCCTTCGCGGGCGGAGAGACGAGCGAGTCGACTTTGTAACAGATCCGTTTTCGCCAGCGGTCCGCGCGCCTGCTGGAGCAGTTCAAAAAACTGGTGGGAGTCTCGCAATGTCAATGGTTCCGGGGCGGTGCGCCCTTCCAACGCCTCGAAAGCGGTCTTGCCGGCATCGCCGTGGCTGTGGGCGATGCGGCGAAATTCCACGTCGCTTATTTTGGCGGCGGCGGCGAGCGAGCGATAGATGACTGAGCCGCCCACCTGCAACGTTCGCAAATCGCTTTGCGAAAACGCGCGCCCGGTAAAGTAGGTCGCGGCAATCGCGAGCCGCTGCTCATTCAGGCGACTGAAATATTCCGCCAGCAATTTAGTTTTCGTTAGTTTCGCCGGCGTGGCGCCGATTTTTTCGCCCACTTCGGCAAAGTCGCGAAACTCGGATTCAAGGATCGAAGTCTCTGGCGCGACGGCAGCGTGAACGGTCGGTTCGCGAAAGGTCCCGAGGGTCAGCTCCAGTTGGTTCTCCTGGCTCAGCGCCCAGGCCTCGATTCCACGATCGCGCAGATCCCGCGCGAATTGCGCCGCAAATCCATGCAAAGTCAGGACGCGCCGCGGCTGGACGAGTTCGACGTAGCGCAGCAGGTCGTCGTAGTCGGCGTGATCGGAAAGGGGGAAGGCGGCGTCGACCTGATAACGATAAATTGCATTGGGATCGACCCCCCAGCCGCTGATCATCGCCACTCGTTTGCGCGGAATTTTCTCGAGCATGCGCGAGCGGTTCGCGCTCGGCGGACAAATCAGGACCTTGCCCGTGACGTCGCCGGCAGTGTAGCGGAGGTATGGGCAAAACTTCTGGCCGAATTGCTCGTAGATGCGCGTCATGCGGTAAACCGAGCCGTGCAGCATCGGGGTGAGGCCGGCGCCGCCGAGCGAACAGAGAATTTCCTGCGCTTTGCCGAGCGAATAACCGAGGAGCACGGGAACTTCGTTGCTGGCGAGCGCATCCCGGCAGAAATCGACAATCTGCTGCACGACAACATCGCTCGGCGGAAGACGATAACGTGGCAGTCCGTAAGTCGTTTCCATGATCAGCGTGTCGGCCTGGGTCCATTCCGTTGGCTCCGCCGATTGACCGCGCTGCAATTTGAAATCGCCGGTGTAAAGGAGGGAACTTTCGTCCGTGCGCAGGAAGAATTGCGCTGAACCAAAGATATGGCCGGCCGGATAAAGCGTGATCTGCATTTCCCGCACGCGCGATTCCACGCCGAACGGCAGCACGATTTCCTCGCGCTTTCCGGGCATGCGCGCCTGCATCAAGCGCGCGGTACGCTCCGAAACGATGATCTCGCGATGCTGGGCAATGTGATCGCTGTGGGCGTGGGAGACGAAAGCGAAAGGTTTCGCGTCCCAAGGGTCGAGCCAGAGGTTTTGCGCGGGCAGGTAAACGCCGCGTTCGTAACGAACTTCGATCACCGGAAAAATTACGCCTGAAGAGGAAGAGCGGAAACCGGTTTTGCGCGGGCGCATTGACAGGGGCGGGCGCAACCGGTTTCATTGCGAGTAATGCGAATGTTGATTGCGGTATGGTCGCTGGCCCTGACGGGAGCGGCGACCGCTGCCACGCCCTTTCCCGCCCAGCACGTCAAGGCACCGAAAGATTTATCGCGGGCGCTCGATCCAAATTTCTCTTTTCGGAAATTCAAAATCTTCACCGTCTCGGATGACGTTCCGAAAACGCGAGGTCAAAAGCGCAACAACCCATCCGATCTCTCCACCCGCGGAAGCTTCAAATCGAAGGCTGGCGTGCAGGAGGCATCGATCAACTTTGAGCGTGCCTACCGCCTCTACGGCGCCGTCACGGCCTACGATCAACGCCAGCGCCACGGTGAATATTTCGACTTCTTTTGGCGGTCGGTCCGGCCGGCCGCTGTCACGATTTTATTTGAGTATAAACAAGAGAAGCTGCGCGCTTTTGTGCAGGCCCAGCAAATCGATTATCAAAATGCCCGCGGCACGCTGCACAGCGCGTTCCGCGTGGTCGGAGACGAATATAACGATGACGGCGCCATCCTGGCGTGGCGGTGTTTACTCTTGGAACACGGCCGGATCGTCGCTGAGAAACGCTCTTTCCTATGGGAGTAGGTATTTGACCTGCCTCTTGGCCAA
>JBBSEO010000164.1:0-5689 GCA_038239645.1 Chthoniobacterales bacterium
AGCCAGCAATTGCCCGCTGCGAAAACGGATGGCACGAGGTGCGGCGGTGGTGCCGGAAGTGAGTTTGAGCAAGACCGGTCTGCGCTCGTCCCAGGCGACCGGCTGGTGGAGATCGCCGGCATTTCGAATCAGGACGACGTCGTCGCCGCTGCAACCGCGGACGAAAGCGTAGACGGCGTTGGCATGACAAACCGCCATCGCGCGCGAGCGTTCGCCCTCGCTGATCGAGCGTTCCAGCGGGAGGATAACAACGCCGCGGCGCCAGGCCGCGAGGAGGATCGCCGGCCAGTCGGGATGATTGCCGATTTGCACTGCGAGCACATCGCCGGGGTCGAAGGCGGTGAGCGCCGTCGCGAAGAATTTCGTGCGATCCTCAATCCCGCCAAAGGTCCGCGTGACGTTGCCTTTGGGATCGAAAATAGCCGGATCGCGGTGACGGTCGCGGCACGTCTTTTCCCAGGCTCCGAGGAACGCGTCAGTCGACCCCTTCACTTGCCAAAAGCGACGCTGCCGCGTAGGTTGCGCGTTCTTTCCCAAAAATGAAGGCGGACATTCATCCTGATTATCAACAGACCGATATCGTGTGCGCGTGCGGCGCGGTCTATCACACCCGCTCCACCAAGCAGGACATTAGAATCGGCATCTGCGCAGCCTGCCATCCGTTTTTCACCGGCGAGCAAAAATTTGTCGATACCGCGGGACGGGTCGAGAAATTTGCCCGGCGCTACGGCAGCACCAAAGCGGCGCGGAGCGTAAAAAAAGCTTAGGGGAAGAAGCTGGCAAACGGTGATTGCGCACCAGCGCGCAGTCGCCGTTTTTGTTTATGGACTTCCAGAGCCTGATCGACAAAAAGCGCGAGCGTTTTTCCGTGCTGGAGAACGAGATTGCCGACCCCGCGCTCTTCAATAATCGAAAGCGTGCCGGCGACGTCATGCGCGAGCATTCGGGGATCAAACAGTTGCTCGCGAAATGGAACGACCTGACGGCTGCGCAAACCCAACTTTCCGACAATCGAGAGCTGGCGTCCTCGACCGAGGCCGAGCTTTCGCAGATGGCGAAGGAAGAAATTCCCGAATTGGAAACGCGCGTCACGGACCTGGAACGCGAGGTGCAGATTGCGCTGCTGCCGCCGGATGAAAACGAGAATCGCGACGCCATTATCGAAATTCGCGCCGGGACGGGCGGAAGCGAGGCGGCGATTTTCGCGGGCGATCTTTACCGGATGTACAACCGTTACGCGGAGGCGGCGGGTTTGCAGATCGAGGACATGGATTCGAGTCCGTCCGAACTGGGCGGTTTGAAGGAAGTGATCTTCAAGGTGAGCGGCGAGGCCGTCTTCCAGAAATTGCGCTACGAAAGCGGCGTCCATCGCGTTCAGCGGGTGCCGGCGACGGAAGCTCAGGGTCGCATTCACACTTCGACCGCGACGGTGGCGGTGTTACCGGAAGCGGAGGAGGTCGATCTCGAGTTGAAACCGGAAGAGCTGCGGATTGAAGTTTGCCGCGCCGGCGGTCCCGGCGGTCAGGGCGTGAATACGACCGATTCCGCAGTGCAGGTGTTGCATATCCCCACGGGAACGATCGTACGCTGCCAGGACGGGCGCAGTCAGCAAAAGAACAAGGAGAAAGCGCTGAACATTTTGCGTTCGCGTTTGCTGGAGGCGAAGCAACGCGCTGAACAGGAAAAGTACGCCGCGCATCGCAAGAGTCAGATCGGCAGCGGGGGCCGGGAAGAAAAGATCCGCACCTATAATTTTCCGCAGAACCGAGTCACCGACCATCGGATCGGGCTGACTCTGTATAATCTCGACCGCTTTATCGAAGGCGACCTCGCGGAGATGATCGAGTCCTTGCACGTGGCCGATCTGGCGGAGCGCTTGCAGAACGGTGCGGTTGCAGCGTCGTGATCCCGGAAAACCCTGGATGACTGTGCTCGACATTCTGCAGTCGACCACAAGCTATTTCGCGAAGCGCGGGATCGAGAGTCCGCGCCTGAACGCCGAACATCTGATCGCGCATGGTTTGGGCTTGAAACGGCTCGACGTTTATCTCGCCTTCGAGCGACAGCTCGATGAAGCGGAACTCGCGCCCTTGCGGGAATTGGTGCGGCGGCGCGGTCAGAAAGAGCCGCTCCAGCACCTTCTCGGCACAGTCGAATTTTGCGGCCACACCTTTCTTTGTGATGAACGCGCGCTCGTGCCGCGCCCGGAAACGGAGGAGTTGGTGGAATTGGTCATCGCCGAATGCTCTCTGCGGCAAAGCAAACGAATCCTTGATCTCGGCACCGGGAGCGGAGTGATCGCGTTATCGCTCGCGCTGAAATTTCCTGAGGTGGCGATCGACGCGATCGACATCTCAGTCGATGCGCTGGCGCTCGCGCAGGAAAACGCGTCCCGCCTCGACGCTGCGCGTGTTCGCTTTCTGGAGAGCGATCTGTTGGCGCGCGTCGATGGAAATTATGATGTCATCGTGGCCAATCTTCCATACGTCGCGCGAGCGGATCGCGAGCAACTCGCGGCGGAAGTGTTGCGCGATCCGGAGGTCGCGCTCTTCGGCGGCGAGCGAGGGGACGAACTTATCCAGCGCCTGATCGACGCGGCGCCGAATTATCTCGTCGCGGGCGGCTTGCTCGCGCTCGAGATCGGGCTGGATCAGAGCGACTCGTTAGTGAAATTATTGGAGCGGAAAAATTTCCACGACATCGCCGCGAAAAAAGATTATGCAGGCGTGACGCGGTTCCTTCTCGCGAGATATGGATAAGATCCTGGTGCACGGTGGTTGCTCGCTCAGCGGCTCAATCAAGATCAGCGGGTCGAAGAATTCGGCGCTGCCGATTCTGGCCGCCACCCTGCTTACGCGCGAGCCGTGCGTTCTTCATCGCGTGCCGGATCTGAGCGACACGCATTACATGCTGCAAATCCTGACCCACCTCGGCGCGCAGGTGGAACGCGCCAGCGGAACGGTCACGGTCACGGCCGAGAAAGTGGAATCGATTGCGCCTTACGATGTCGTGCGGAAAATGCGCGCGTCGGTTTGCGTTCTGGGGCCGCTCTTGGGCCGTTGCCGCGAAGCGACCGTCTCCTTGCCGGGCGGCTGCGTCATCGGCGATCGGCCGATTGATCTGCATTTGAAAGGATTCGAGGCGCTGGGCGCCGCGATCCGGGTCGAGAACGGAAACGTGAAAGTTTTCGCCCCGAAACTGGCGGGGGCGACGATCAATCTCCGCGGAAAATTTGGCCCGACGGTGCTTGGGACTGACAACATTATGATGGCCGCGGTGCTCGCTGATGGCACGACCGTGATTGAAGACGCGGCGGCTGAACCCGAAGTGTGCGACCTGGCCGATTTCCTAAATAAAATGGGCGCGAAGATTGAGGGTGCTGGGACGACGCGCCTCGTGATCGAGGGAGTGAAGGAATTGCACGGCGCCGAGCATCAGGTGATTCCGGATCGGATAGAAGCGGGGACGTTTTTGGTCGCCGGCGCGATCGCCGGCAAAGGGATTACCTTGAAACGCGTGGAGCCGAAACACCTCACTTCGATCACCGACGCGCTAACCAATTGTGGCTTCGAAATCAAGGCGACGGAGAACTCGCTCACCATTTCCCCGAATGGTTCGACCAGACCGATCGAGCTAACGACTGATCCATATCCCGGTTTTCCCACGGACATGCAGGCGCAAATGTGCGCGCTGCTTTCCACCACGGAAGGAATCAGCGTCGTGACCGAAAATGTTTTCCCGCAGCGTTACATGCACATCGCGGAGTTGAAACGAATGGGCGCGCAAATGCAGCTCGAAGGGGCGACGGTCGTAATCCAGGGCGTCGAGCGGCTGACGGGCGCGCCGGTGATGGCGAGTGATCTCCGCGCGTCCGCGGCGCTCGTGCTCGCGGGATTGAAAGCCGATGGCATTACCGAAATCAGCCGCGTCTACCACATTGATCGCGGGTACGAACATTTGGATGAGAAGCTGGGCGAACTCGGCGCTTACATTGAGAGGAAGAAATAATGGAAACAACGCCTCCACCGATCCCGGCCAGCGTACCGGCCAGCGCGAGCCCGAGCGTCCGTAACTGGTGCGTCTTTTGCCACGCGGTCGCGTTACTCGGTCTTTTTCTTCATTTCATCGGTCACTTCTTCGGACCGCTAATTGTCTGGCTGCTGAAACGACACGATGCGCCCGAGATCGACGCGCACGGGAAAGAGTCGGTCAATTTTCAGCTCTCGATGCTGATTTACAACGCCATCGCCGGGATTCTCTGCCTCGTCTTGATTGGATTTCCTTTGCTGGTGCTGCTCTGGATTGCGAACAACGTGCTTGTCATCATCGCTTCGATTCGGGCCAGCGAGGGACAACTGTATCGCTATCCATTTACCATTCGATTTTTGAAGTAACGGATCACCAGGAAATTTCTTCGCGATGGCGGAAGAATTTGCCGGTTAATTTTGGCGAAGCTTCGTCGGCCAGCCACACGAGGTCGACCGCTGCATCCTCGACATTTTCGCGCGCGTTCGCGCCGCCCATGTCGGTTTTGACCCAGCCGGGGCAAACGCAATTAACCGACATTTTTGGTAACGCCGCCGCCAGCTGAACCGTCACGCTGTTCAGCGCCGTTTTCGAAATGCAATAAGCCGGCGCCCAGCCATCCGCGCCGCCATCGAGCTGACCGCCGCCGCTGGAAATATTAATCACGCGGGACTGGCGAGCCTTCTTGAGCCACGGGACGAAAGCCTGCGTGACGAACAGCGGACCGAGCGCGTTGGTGCGCATCGTTTCCTCGAACTGCGCGGCGGCCATGCTTAAGACGGCGTCATCGCCTTCGACGATGATGCCCGCATTGTTGATCAAGACGTCGAGATGCGCCGCCTGCCGGCCAAAGTCCTGCGCGGCCGCGTTGATGCTGGCGCGATCGGTCACATCGAGTTTCAGAAATTCGGCTTTCCGGCCGATTTTCTTCACGGCCGCCTTTCCTGCGGCTTCCTTTCGCGCGGTGACGAAAACCCGATAATCCCTGGCGGCGAGTTGGCGCGCGACTTCGAAACCGATTCCCTTGTTCGCGCCAGTCACGAGCGCGATTTTTTCCGTTTTCATTGGCCGATCAATTTGCGCAAGACGCGCAGGTTCACCACGTCTTCCTTCAACTCCTTTCCCTTCGGCGTTTCCAGGACCTTCGGGATTTTGCGGAAACGCGGCTCGTTCATGATGAAGCGAAAAGCATCAAGGCCGATCTCGCCCTTGCCGATGTGGGCGTGACGATCCACGCGCGAACCGCGCTGGGTTTTAGAATCGTTCAAGTGGAGTGCGGCCAGTTTCTTGCGGCCAACGATGCGATCAAACGCGCGAAATGTTTTCCGCGCTCCGATCTCCGTGTTGAGGTCGTAACCGGCGGCGAAGACATGCGCGGTATCGAGGCAAACGCAGAGCCGTTCCGGTTCGCGCACGTGCTTGATGATGAACGCGAGATGCTCGAACTTATCGCCAAGACACGAGCCCTGGCCGGCGGTCGTCTCGAGCGCGACCTTCGCTTTCACTTTTGGAATCGTGGTGGAGATGGCGTCGAGCGAGGCAACGATTTTTTGCAGGCCCGCTTCTTCCCCAGCGCCGAGATGGGCTCCCGGGTGCAGGACGAGAAATGGGAGCTCGAACTGGTCGGCGCGGATCAATTCCTCCGCCAGCGCGCGCAGGGAAT
>JBBSEO010000165.1:0-5672 GCA_038239645.1 Chthoniobacterales bacterium
CAGCATCGGGCAGTTCACGACGTAGTAGCCGCTCTGGCCGGCTGTGAGTTGCTTGGCTTTGGCGCTGAGTTTTTCGAAAGCGGCCCGCGCGTCTTTCAGCGAAGCGCTCTTCGACAACTCCGCGCCGTCATTCCCGAGTTCAGGCATGGCGGCTTTCGCGCCATCGAGGTTGTCGGCGGTGAGGGCGACGTGTGCTTTCTCGTAACCTGAAAGGAATTTCTTGTCTTGCTCCGACAGACTTGCGGCGGATGCGAAGCTAGAGGCGAGCGCGAGGGTAAGCGCGATGGCAGCGGTGATTTTGAGTTGGTTCATGATTGGTTCTTTCTGTGTTGAGTTTGGTGTTGTGGCGGGACGGAAGGCGCGCGTACGCACGCGACTCCACAACGAGAAAAGCCGGCGCGAATACGCCGGGATAGAGCAGACGACCGCGAGACTTCCTTAGACGAGGAAGGCGACCGTTAGCTCAAAGAAACGGGAGGAGCGTGAGCAAGAATGCTCCGCTGCAAGACAGACTCGGTGAACCAAGGCGCTCGCGGCGGCCCGGTGTCGAGTTCGAGCGGCCGCAGCTCGCGATCCGAATCTTCGGGAGAGAGCAGCGCCGTGACGAAATAGATTTGAAGGGCAAATTGGTGGGCGTCGTAGCTGACGAGAGCTTCCCCAGCGTTGGCAGACGCAGGCGGGAAAGATTTGCAGCACTCCATCTCGCCGCTTTTGCCTTCTTTCTTTGGCGCGTTATGTCCGGGACAACCCGCGTGCGTCGGCGCTTTGGCGACCTGAGCTGGCGCTGTGCCTCCGATCGCGCAGTGATTCGAAGCGGCGAGCCAAGCCGAAATCGCGAGAAGCGATACGGCAAAGCGAGCGACGAAACGAAAATTCACTGACGAGTTAGTCATGCAGCGGCGGCAAGCGTTCAACTTTTTGTCGACGGACGACACTGCATATACCCCGTATCGGTTTCTGTCAAAGCGAAGCGCCCCGGCCGGGAGCCGTTGCGTCGAGGCCAATTGGCCGGACGTTCGTTCAGGTAATCCCGATGAGACTTTCGCAAACAGCTACCGCTGCTAGTCCGGCGCGCACTGTAGATCTGAACGCCGCGCTCTGGCTGACGTACATCACACTTGGCTGGATGACGATCGAAGCGGTCGCTTCTCTTCTCCTCGGCTGGGCGTCCAACAGCCTCTTGCTCGAGTCGTTCGGGATCGACAGCGTCGTGGAATTATTCAGCGCGAGCGTGCTGTTGTGGCGGCTGCAAGTCGAAGCCAGTGGTCGCGCATCCGCTGACCGAGTCGAAGCAGTAGAGCGTCATGCCGCGCGTTGGGTGGGATACTCTCTCTACGCGCTCGTTCTTTACGTGCTTCTCAACTCTGCGTACGGCTTGTTTTTGGCCAAACGAATGACCGACACACACGAGAGTGCCTGGGGAATTATCATCGGCATGGTTGCTAAGGTCGGAATGCCAATCCTCGCCGGCTACAAACTGCGAGTGGCCGCGCGCTTGAATTCACGTGCGCTCCGCGCAGACGCGATGGAGGCGATTACCTGCGGTTATCTGTCGATTGTGCTGATGGTGGGACTTGGCGCCACCGCATTGCTTGGCTGGTGGTGGCTGGATAGCGTCGCTGCGCTGGCGCTAATTCCATTCCTCATCAAGGAAGCACGCGCGGCGATCAATGGCGACGATTGTGACTGCTGTTGAGCCAAGCCTCACATCACTCATCTACACCCGACTTTCAGGCGCCAGACCGCAGTTGTGATCCTCGGTCTCGAATTGAATGGTCGCATGTTGGATCTCAAACTTGTCGTGCAACTCTTTGCAGCACTGCTCCAGCACCGATGAATCGCAGCGATCGACATCGCGAACGAGATGCGCCGTAAGCGCGGTTTCGGTCGTGCTCATTGGCCAGATGTGCAAATCGTGAACCGCGGTGACGTGCGGAAGTCCGGCGAGGTATTCCTTTACCTCCGATAGCTCGATGCCCTCGGGCACGGCTTGCAGGGCAAGGTTCACGGAATCGCGCAGCAGTCCCCACGTCCCCCAAATGATCACCGCTGAAATCGCGAGACTAACGACTGGATCGATCCAATGTAAGCCGGTCGCCAGGATAACGAATCCCGCAACGGCGACGCCAGCGGAAATGCCCGCGTCAGCCGCCATGTGCATGAACGCGCCGCGAACGTTGAGGTCACCTTTCCGGCCGGACATAAACATCAGCGCTGTCGCAGTGTTGATCGCAATACCGACCGCAGACACCCAGATCACTGTCCACCCGGCGACGTCTGTCGGATTTCCGAAGCGGCGAATGGCCTCCCAAGCTATCGCACCGACGGAAAGGAGAAGGAGGATCGCGTTGAAAAGCGCAGCGAGAATCGAGGAGCTCCGCATTCCATATGTATGCCGTTGGGTCGGGGCACGACGCGCCAGGGCGCTTGCGCCCCACGCGAGCAGTAGCCCGAGCACGTCTCCCATGTTGTGTCCCGCGTCAGCGACCAGCGCGAGTGAGTGCGCATAAAAGCCGAAGACGACTTCGACCACGACAAAGGCGAAATTCAGTCCCGTTCCAATGGCGAAAGCTGTGCCGAAATTCTTTGGCGCATGGCTGTGCCCGCTATGCGAGTGACCGTGGTCATCATCGCCGGCGCGCTCATCGTGTTTGTGATCGTGATTCATATTCGCGTTTGGGAGAGTGAACTGGACGGACCCTATTTTTCGAAAACAATGATCAGGACGCCGAGGAGACAGAGGAGTGCGCCCATGATGCCGCTCTCGTATTTTTCAAGGAGCTTGAGTTTGAGCTTCTCCATTCCGGCGAGCGTCAACCAAGTGAAAACGACCATTCCGCCCACGGTGGCGAATGAAAGAATCGCCGTAAGCAGGAAAAAGCCGCTCCAGCCGTAACGCACGCCCGACACGTAAACGGGAATGAACCCCTCACACGGCGAGAATGTCAGCAAGGCGAGGAGACTTGCGATCGCTCCCCAGTCGGACTTTCGCGGCGGCGGGACGGGCTCATCGCTTTCGTGCTCTTGATGATGTTCGCCCTCGTGATGCTCGTGTGCGACAGGAGCATTAGGCACCCCATGGCTGTGATGGTGAGCTGCGTCGCCATGATTGTGATCGTGCTTTGCGTAATCATGCGCGTGTCCCTCATGAGAGTGACCGCCGAAGACGTGCGCATGGCTATGTCCTTTCCCCCGCAGTTGCTGAATAACGTAGTAAAGACCGAAAAGAATCAGCGCCCCGCCCGCGATCCACGGGAACCACTGCCCCAATTTTCCACTAATAGCGATGCCGAACCAGGCGACGAGAAAGCCGAGGACCGCAGTAAACAATACGTGCCCGGTGCCAGCGAAGGCCGTTACCAGGAGCGTCTTGGCTCGGTTCCATTTCTGGACCCGCGCCGTCAATACGAAGGGCAACCAGTGCGTCGGGATCGCGGCGTGCAGAAAAGCGACTGTGAAACCGGTGATGGCAATAGTGGTGAAAACAGCCTGATTCATTTTTAGGACTATACCCCCATACCCCTACGTCTCGACTGATTTCTTTACCCCATGCGCATTCGCAGATAAGCTTCCGTCGTGAGTAAGAAGCCCCACGTTCATCCGGCCGAGGAACGACGCGCATCAATCGTGCGCTCTCGCAAGATTGCCGGGCAGCTCGCTGCCATTGAACGGATGCTGGGAGAGGACCGGGATTGCAGCGAAATTCTGACGCAGATCGTTTCGGCGCGGCGCGGACTGAAATCGCTCGCTGAGAAGCTGATTCATTCACACGTCAATCACTGCATTGAGGACGCGCAAAACGCAGCAGACGGGAAACGAAAGCTCCGCGAGCTGCTAACCGTGCTGGAACGCTACGTTGAGTAGCCCCCCGGCAGTGGAACGGCGCAGCGGCATTCATTGATTACACGCGTCAGGCAGGTGACTCCGCTTGCCCGGTTCCAATCCGCCGAAGCAAAACCAGCGCGACCAACGCGAGGGCGCCGCAGCTAACGAATCCGACCCGAACGCCGTAGAACTGCGTGACGAGTCCGATCAAGAGGGGGCCGACCATGTCCCCGAATTCCTTGAACGATTGCGCTGCGCCCATGCTGGCCCCGAGTTGCTTTTTGTCGGCCAGCGCGCCGACGAGCGCATCGCAGTTGGTCCAGACGGTGCCGACGCCGATACCAGCCACAATGGTTACCCCGAGAAGTAAGAAGCCAGTTGTAAAAGTCGTTAGGCAAATCGCAACTGCTGCCAGCGTGAGGCCCAAAAGCACCGTGATCCGGATTGAAATCTTGTCCGCCAGATAACCGGCGAGCGGTTGGATCAGCAGATAGCTGAACGTCGCCATGCTCACCGTGCTACCCGATTGCAGCGGCGTGTATCCGATGGAGTGGAGATAAACCGGAAGAAATCCGAAGAGAATTCCGACCATGAACATGTTGACCACAATCACGGCATAAGTCGGCAGCAGTCGCGGCTCTTTGAAAATCAAGAAGAACTGCCGAAGCGTGATGTCGTCATCATCGTCTTTCAGACCTCCGCCTTTGCTCGCTTCACGCGGAAGGAACAACGTCAGAATCAAAGCCACTGCGCCAACTCCCGCGGAGACGATGAAGATCATGGCGAAGCCGTAGCCATGAATGAGGAATCCGCCGAGTGCCGGTGCAATCACATAGCCCACGCCCTTGATCGCGTTGTAAATCCCGAAGGCTTTCCCGCGGCCCGTCTCAAAATACTTCGCGACCAGCGTAATTGAGACAGTGGAAAGTGCCGCCGCTCCGACTCCTTGAATGAAGCGGACGAGCAATAGAAGCTTCGGGCTGATGACGAGGAAGAGCAGCGAGCCGACGATAAAAATTCCGAGTCCCACGAGGAGAGTGAGCTTCATGCCGCTTCGGTCCGCGATAAAACCGGCGAGCGGCTTGGCGAAGAGCTCCGCGAAATCGTACACCGCAATGAGCAGTCCAATGACAAATGCGCCCACGCCGATCGCTTGCGCATATGAGGGCAAGTTCGTCGCGACAATGTGGGCGCCGAACGAGGTGACGAAGCCGCACGCGGCGAGGATGAGGAGAATTCCGTATCGCATCGATGGTCGCAGGCAAAGAATGTCGCCTTCCCCGACCGCGAGTGCCAGTTTAACTGCCCGCTTTGCCAATGGCTACTTGTCGTGCTTGCTCCGGGTAAGCAGTCCAGCAAGCCTGTTGAGCTCGTTCGTGGGGAGTTGGCAGACGAAGTTTTCGCAGACGTAAGCAGTCGGTTTGTTGTCGATCTGCGTCACGCTTTTCATGAACTCGACGCGCTCGGCGAAGAACTGCTGGCCTGCGCTGCCGTCCGCCAGAATGACAACTTCGTGCGGCACGAAATGCTGATGCACCTCGTGCAGCATGGCCTGCGTGGCGGTGTCATCAGCTTTTCCTGCTATGACGACTTGTTTCGGTTTTGATTTCGACCACGACAGCGCAACGAGCATTTGCGGCATGGAACTCGGCGCGCTGTCCAGTTGTTTGGCAAAGGTCTCAATCGTGCGCTGGCCGCGCTCGCGCGCGTCGGCGTTGTCGAGCATGTAGCCGATGCGCAGAAGATTGAGCGCGGCGACGGAGTTCGAGGACGGCTCGGCCATATCGTCCGCCTCTTTCATTTGCAGAAGCACGTTGGCGTCCGAACCGCTGGTGCTGAAATAACCG
>JBBSEO010000166.1:0-5663 GCA_038239645.1 Chthoniobacterales bacterium
AGGAACATTGCAGTTGAAGGAACATGGGGCGCAACGCATTCAATTGCTCTGCGCGGTCGCCTCGGCTCAGGGCGTCGCGCATTTTCATCAGTCGCATCCGGATGTTACCATTTACTGCGCCGCGCTGGATCGGGAACTAAACCACCGCGGTTACATCGTGCCGGGCCTGGGCGACGCGGGAGACCGCTACTTCGGCACATGAACGATTCCCAAATCCGGATCATCGCACCGCTGGAGGAAGCGATCACTTTGACCAAGAAGATACTTTTTCAGCCGTTTGCTTTTGAAAAATGGCTCGTGCTCGGATTCGCTGCTTTTCTCATGCGGCCCAACATCCCGTTCAATCTCGGCTTCAGATCTCCGCAAGCCCGCTGGCGTGTTCATCAGGCAGTGAATTTGCCTTCTTTCTCACACTCTCCGACTACCACCTGGGTTTTGATCGGGATTGGAATTTTGTTCTTCCTTGCCTTCGTTCTCTTGCTTTCCTGGGTTTCGGCGCGCGGGCGTTTTGTCTTCATCGATAATCTGGTTCACGATCGCGCGGCCATCGTTGCCCCTTGGAAAGAATACCGGCGCGAAGGCAACAGCTTCCTGCTCTTCCTGATTGCATTCTCTTTTTTCGTCCTACTGCTGATCGGCGCGAGTGTCGGCTTCGTTATCCTCATTCAGCACCTTCATCATCGACACAACCTCTGGTGGATGGTGCCAACTTTCGCCATCGTCACATGCCTCGTGGTTTTCGCGGCATCCCTTGTCTCCTTCGCTCCACCGGTGATGTATCGGCAACGCGGCGGTGCCCTCGACGCGGCCAGGCAAGTCGTTCAACTGATCGCGAAGCGGCCGGGGACTTTCATCCTTTTCTTTCTCTTCCTAATCTTGCTGCAGCTCGGAGTAGTCATCGCCGTCGTGATCCTGACCTGCCTGACCTGCCTGGTCTTTGGCTGCCTCGCGTTCATTCCCTATATCGGAAGTGTGGTGATGCTGCCGATCTCCGTCTGCTTCACCAGCTACCATCTCTGCTTCTTGCGGCAATTCGGTGAGGAATACGATGTCTGGGATCGCCAGCCGGTGATTGCTATTCCGCCGCCGTTGCCGCCATCTGTCCCTCCCGCGACCGGAGGCCCGTCGCCCTACGCGCCGCCCGGGTTGAATTGAGCGCGGATCAGTTCTGGAGGTGGCGTTCCTGAAGAGAGGTAATGTGGAGCGCGCTGCCGTCGTCACGCAAAGTGCTCTCGTTAGAAGTCCGGCCCCGAGCCGTCTTGCTGCGGTTTTTCACTTCGTAGGCAATGGTGAAGATAACCTTTAACTCGTTAGGCGTTGTCCGCGTCACCTTTACCGGCTCAACTAACAAATAGTGCCGCTTCGGCCAGCGGCGGACGTAACCCGCCGTGTCCTGCCGGACAAATTTTGCCGGAACCCGACCGTGCTGGAAATACTGGACCGGGAAATCGTAGTAACGGAGTTGCGCGTCAAGATTGTTGGTCTGGCCCTCCCGCAAATAGTCCTTGAGAAATTGGGAGACGCGGACTTGATCAGCGGCGGTTGAGGGCGGAGATGGCTCCGCGGGCAAGGGAGAAGGCGACGACGACGACGGGACCGGCCCGGGAGGGGATGCGATGATCTGAGCTGGTGGAGAGGTCGGAAGTGGCGTTGCGACCGCGACCGCCACCGCCTGAGGAACTGGTTCCTTTTTCAAAGCCTCAGCGGTGGCTTGATCGAACGTGCCGGTCACCTCGAGGCCAGATCGGACTTGATACCGGCGAAGCGCTGCCGCGACTTCGCTCCTGAAATTTCCATCGACCGGACCGCCATATAAGCCCTGCGCCTTGAGCTGTTCTTGCAGACGGGTAGTCTTGTCATCCGCCACCGCCGTCCCTGCGAGCGCCAACGCCACCAGGAGAAAGTTTAACCTTTTCATGACTGAGCTAGCCGCCAGGCCTCAGGGCCAGCAGGCGCTGTTTTTCGCCAACGGTCAGGCTGCTACTCTGGATCCAGGATGACGCGGCCTTCGAATCACTCGACAGCCAGATAGTGGCCACGCGATCAAGTGCCTGCGCGCGCGTTTGTTGATCGGCGATACTCGTGGCCCAGGTCACCGCGGCGCTCGGATCACTACGAGCGACGAACGAGCTGTAGGCATCGATCGCCTCGTCGCGGGGCGGGCCGGTCAGGGTATTGAGCCAGGCCGCGGGGCCAGCGAGGTCAGTTGAAGCCCAGTGGCTTACGGCCGACCGCAGCACGGAACTGCGCACGTCGTTAGGTAGATTCGCGGCCCAGCTGCTCGCGGCTTGAGGGTCGTTCATCCCCATCTGAATCGCGAGCATGGAATCGGCCTGCGTCCGCGCCTCGACGTCGGGCAACCGATTGACGAAGTCGATGGCGCGTTGTGGATCGGTCGACCAAATGTTGGTCGCGAGCGAGAACGCGAGTTGGCGGTCGGCGATGTTGGAGACATTGGAAATGGCGTAATTTTCCGCGCCGGTGCGGTCCTTCTGCCACCAGCCGAGGAGCGCGCCGTTCACTGCGACGCTGGAAACAAAAGATGGGCCCGCGTGCGATTTGGCCCAGGCCATTGCCGCCGCCGGATCGGCCGCCCCCCAGTTCAATCCGATCTGTTGGAAGGCGTTCATAAAATGCACGTCGGCCGTGTTCAGCGAATCAAGGAATTTGGCGGCATCAACCGGACTAGCCTGAGCCCATTTTGCGGTCGCACTGGCGAGAAGAGCATTGCGTTGCGCCGGCGAGACGGCGTCCGGGGGCCAATCGCTGATTTGCTTCGCCAGCCCAGCGACGACTGCGGCATCGGCGCTATCGATCACGGCACGCGCCGCGGTACCTTTTTCCTCCGTGGTGGAAAGCTTGCTCGCGGTCTGGAGAGCCGTCGGCGCGTCAAAGTGCGCCCATGCCTTGTAGAACGCGGTGATCTTATTACGCGTCTCGAGCTCGTCCGGTAGTTGCCGCAGTTGCTCGGCCAGTTCCTTCAGCTTCTCCTTCGGCAAAGTCGAGAGCACTCCATAGAGTTCCTGAAAAGGAACGGTTGTAATGTCGCCCAGGGTGATCCTCGCCGGTATCTCATCGCCCAAGCGCATGGCGGCTCGATTCGCCCTTAACGCGGCGAGTCGCTTGGACTGGCGGGCGGCAGCGTCGGCGGTCGCGGACGAAGCGTCGGATGAACGGTGAAATAGGGACCGGGTCATCGTGCTCCGACCAACCGCAAAGCCGACCAGGAGACCGATCCCCAAGGCAGCGGCGAGGAATTTTCGATCGAGGCGTTTCATGGCGGGGATGATCGGGCTTGAATACGCGAGGTGGAGAATTCGGTCACTTGTTAGAAATCCGTCGCGGCCCAGAATCGCCGGAAAGCACCCGGCCAACTGCGATCGACCACGGCAGCTCGACCGCGCTGGCCGAGGGCCGCGCGCTTTTTCTCGTCCTGCGCCAGCTCGCGAATCGCCCGGGCGAGGTCGGCCGCGTCGTGCGAGCGCGTAACCAGGCCGCTGACTTCGGTTTCGACCAATTCTTTTGGACCACCGGTGTCGGAAACGATCACCGGAATTCCCGCCGCCTGTGCTTCTATCACCACATTGCCAAAGGTGTCGGTGGTGCTGGGGAAAACAAAAACGTCAGCCGAGGCATAAGCCGTCGCCAGCTCCGGGCCCCGAAGATAGCCGGTGAAAATGGCGTCGGGTAGACTTTTCGTTAGCTCCTGAAGGTAGGGGCCATCGCCGACAAAGAACAATTGCAGCGACAAGCCTTCCTTCTTCAACTGGCGATAGGCTTCCGCGAGGATGTCGAGATCTTTTTCCTTCGAGATGCGCCCGACGTAGAGCAGACGAACGGCTCCATTCTGCTGGCGATAGCGTTGCCAGAATTTCAGGTCGCGCCTTTCCGGAGTAAACAGCGCGGTATCGAGGCCGCGGGGGAGGATCTTCAATTTGTCGGGACTGAAGCCGCGCTTGATCCAGCTTCGGCGATATTCCTCGGAGTTGACGAAGACGGTGTCGAGCTGGCCATAGAACCAATGCATGAACTTCCACGCCACACTTTCGAGGAAACTGTCATCGGTCAGGATGCGGACGTATTGCGGAAAATCAGTGTGGTAAATTCCGCTGGTCGACAGGTTCAACATTTTCGCCGCGAGCAGGGCGGTCAAGCCGATCGGTCCCGGCGTGCTGATGATGATCTCGGTGAACTGCTCGCGCTGGATGTAGTCGAGCATTTGCAGGATGGGCGGGAAGCTGAGCTTCTGTAACTCGTATTCCGGGAGTTCGAATTCGCCGATGGGCTCGAAGTTTTTGATCGGGATGCCGCTGAGATGAATTTCACGACGCGAGGTCACCACGGTTAAGTCTGCCCCTGCTTCCTGCGCGGCGGCGCTCATCTTCCTGATAGTAGTGGCAACGCCATTGACGTCTTCGAGCGTGTCGGTAAACCAGGCGCGCTTGCGGTTACGTAACAACTCCGGAGTTCCGCCAGTCATCTTCTGGAAGACATCACGTAACCATGCGCGAGAGGGCGCCTGGCTGTGGAAGGCGTAAATGTAAGGGGAAAGAATCACGACCAGCGGTGCGATCGCACTAATCGCCTGGAGGCTTTCGACGACGTTGCCAGCGCTGATCTGCTTCACGAATTTTTCGAAAAAGCGAAAGGCGAGCTGCTCGCTCACGATATTGGCGAAAAGGAATGCGCGCCGCTCGGGCTCCGGGACACTCTCGAGCTGACGCGTGAGCTTCTCCTTGACCGCGGGTTGATTGAAGGAACTCGATAATTCCTGCCAGAGAGAAACGTTCGCCGGCTTGGCGAGCTCGAAGATTTTGCCCGAGACAAGACCCTGAGCAACGAAACTGGCCTTCTCGCGCAGGCTGAATTCAGTCGGGTCGCGACCTTCCATGAAGCGCGAGAACATTTTCTCGAGCAAGCCGGCGCTTAGCCCGAGCTTTTCATGAAAGCGCTCCTGGATGAATTGCGAGACGATGTTGTAGAATCCGTGCGAGAGCGCGATGGGCGTGCCGCCTTCCCCGCGAGGTTCGCAGCGACCGGTGCGGACATGATCGAGAAATTGCGTCGCGTCGCGCGCGGGCGGTGTTTCCGTGAAAGCGGACGCGGGGAATTGCCCGCCGTGATCGTCGGAGCCGCCGATCAGGATTTTGCGCCAGGGCTCAGGATGCGTCGGGGCGAGTTGATGGCGCTCCGCATATTCCTCGACGCGCTCTTTGTTGAGGCCGGACATGAGTTCCTGCGTCAGCGTGCCGAGGAGGGCATCGCGCAGGCCATTCACCCCTTCGAAGCATTTGAACAAAAGGATGAGACGCTCGAGCTGCGAGGCCTCCAGTTTGCCGTTCACGCTGTAGAGCGGATGAGCAACCGCGTGGGCGATCCCTTCCGCGGCGAGGAATTTTTGCAGCTCGAAAATGTTGCTGCGGCAAGCGGCGATGACACGATGCTGGGCATCCGTAATCTGCCAGACGAGCAGGTGAACCTTACATGGATCCTGCGGGAAATAGGTTGTAACCTGCTCGCTGATAAATGTATGCGGCTTATCTTGAATGGCGAGACAGCCTTCGATCGTGTCGTGATCGGTGATGGTGACGAAATCCATTCCCCGCTCGCAAAGCTGATCGTAGAGAGCGAGCGGATCGGTGTAGCTGTCGGGAAAATCGAAC
>JBBSEO010000167.1:0-5645 GCA_038239645.1 Chthoniobacterales bacterium
GCGAAGGTAATGATCGCGGCAGGCTGGTCGAAAGCGCTCGCGGGGGGTTCCTGGCCCAGCCACCGCACGGCACGAAGTTTCGCCACGCTAG
This sequence comes from Chthoniobacterales bacterium, assembly GCA_038239645.1. Lineage (GTDB taxonomy): Bacteria > Verrucomicrobiota > Verrucomicrobiia > Chthoniobacterales > UBA10450 > AV69. Next base: position 92 of record JBBSEO010000167.1, read on the forward strand.
TAGCCAGTCCCTGGACATTACCTTGATTAATGTTGCCGCCGCCCTCGACGCCTTTCCATTCGTGATCGCTTACCCGGACCGCCGTCGGCCCACTGTTGATCGTGATCCGGTGAACCTGTTGCGGCGTAAAGCTGTAAATCGCTGGATCTTGCCATGCTACCGGCGTTTTCCAGATTTGATCCAGGACCTGACGCCTCACCTTCACGACATATGGCTCTTCGCCGACGCGGGCATAGACGCTGTCGCCTTCTACCTTTCCAAACGCGATCGTCGCCAGCGGTTGTTCGCCCGCGTTGCTTTCGGCGGTGTTCTCCGAGGCGAAGGAACTGAGCGTCAAAACGAGTGGCGGTTGATTGAGACCGTACTTGGCGAGGTCTGACGCAACCTCCTCGACAAATCCCACCGCAGGAAGATTGTCGAGAAGATCGAGCAGGCGCCGCACTTCAGGGCCGTTGGCCCGTACCCCCTTCTTGTTCGCGATAGTCCAGTCTTCACCTTTGCGTGCGAGGACGGTTTTTCCTTTCTCCCGGCCATCGAGCGTGACGCGATCCAACTGATTACGATCGAAGCGAACCAGATGCGTATCGCGCAGGTCGTTCGGCTTATAGTTCAAGACTTCGTCGATCGCCTTCGGCAGAGTATAAACAAAACGGCGAGGAACGAAGCGGACATAAACCTGATCCTTGTCCCCCGGGCTTCCGATCTGCAACACCTGTCCCGTCGTGTCCTCGCCACTAAAGAGAGTGACGCTGCCCCGGGGTTCGCTTAGGCCGTAGGGGTGCGGATCGCCGCCGTCGCCAGCAACGAATTGCTGGATACGACTATTCGTTATCCGGGCGATCATGTCGTTAACTTTCTGGTCATCGGCCCGGGCCCGCATCGGTTTGGTAATTTGCCAGTGGTTGGCCACTTTTTGCAGTTCCAACTCGCCCGCCGAGCTTTTGAGGACAACCTTGTTCACCTGTGTCGGAACGAGATCGGTTAGCTTTCGATCACGGAAATCTTCGGGTTTCTTCGACACTTCATCGCGGATATTCTTCCCGGCCAGAAAAACGTCCTTGGAATTGTCGAGCCTGACGTAGACGCGATTTTCGAGTGCGGTATTGTTCCCAAACCAGATTTCCGGGGGAGCTTCCTTACCCGAGAGCTTCAGTTTTAGTTTGGCCTTGGTCAGGCCGTATTCGGCCAGCTTGCCTTTATCGCTCTCGATCTCCTTCGCCGCGATCGTGCCCTCCTTCTGCCAGCCGTCGAGATCAAAAAGCAGATTATCGACGAGCGAACCGTCGGCCAGATCCTTCACCGGAGCCTCGAGTCGCCACTTATTGTTAGTCCGCTTTAACTCGATCCGTTCCTCCCCGTTTTGGATGGTCACTCCGTCGATATTATCGCGCTCGAAATTGACGACGTTCTGCGCGCGACGATTGGCTTCTTCGGTGTTGGGTCGCTTGGTTTCGTAGAATTTAATGTAAAGACCAATCCCGAGAGCGAGCAGAAAGAGAATGAGCGTGGTCCTGAGCTTCATCTTAGGCACGCCGTCTCCACCAGACTGCCGTTCCCACCAGCGCAGGAAGCAGGGGTAGAAGGAAAAGGATCACCCAGCGTAGATTGCGCAGCGCATTCGCTTCGAGCGCGAAGGTAAGCGGGCGCGATACTTTCGGCGCAATCCCGATCATTTTCTCTCGGCTCATCAGCCAGTTCACGCTGCCGGAAACGAAGTCCAGCGCCTGCTGATCCTGGGTAAGAGCGTTATCCTGAATGAAGGTTGAGTTACTGACGACGACTAAGCGCGAGGAATCCACTTGAACGCGTTCGTCTCCGCTTCCGCCCTTTTCGATGCTCGCGGCAATAATCAGAGGCGCGGCATGGTCGTGCGCAGGATCGAATTGTAACTTGGCGGGATCGTCCGAGTTGTAATCGACCTCGCCCCAGTATCCTTCCTCGGCCTGGATGAGCGGGGCGAGGTGAAGGCCGGCGGCTTTGACGCGCTCCGTCTGCAAAGTGATCGAGCTAGTCCCGCCAAAAAAAGGAGCGCGCACATCGGCCAATCGCTTGGTGATCGGACTATCGCCGAGAAACTTTCCGATGACATCGCGGACGCGCGCCATTTCCTGAATGCCGGTGCGGACTACCGCCATCAAGCGGTCATCATTAACGACCACACCGAGCTCGTTGAGAAAGGCGTCGAGCTTCGGCACCCTGGCCGAAGGGTCGCGCAGCAAGAGAATGCGACCCTGTCTGTTCCAGAAATCGCGTAGAAGCTTCATTTCGCGATCGGACAGGTCGTACTGCGGTCCAATGAGCATGACGGTCTTAATCTCATTTGGAATTGACTCGACGTTGAAAAGATTAACTTCCTCTAGCTTGATATTTTCGTTCTCGATGAACGTCTTGAAAACGGAGATGGGGCTGGCGGCTTCGGGTGGTGGTGGGGCTTGCAGGGGAGAAGGGGGTGCCGCGGCCTGGCCCAAGGATGATTCCTTATGGCCGAGGATGTAGCCGATCACATTCTTCTTCCCCTCTACCAGGTCCAAAATCGCGCTGGTAATCGCCTGTTCCCCCTTGAAGGCTGTGAGCCGGGGAGGTTCGCCCATGCTCACACCACTTTGATCTACTTCCGCCATCTCGGAGGCCTTCACCGTCTTGCTCCGCGCATCGTAGTCGAGCACCAGCAAGCTTTCATCACTTACGACTTTATACTTATCGAACAATTCTTTGGCCCGGCTCAGATTTCGCTCCGGGTCGATGTGCTCGAGGTCGATTTTTCCTTTGGCCGCGTATTGGAATTCGGTGAGAAGATTCTGAACGTCCGAGCTAATCGGAGTATTAGGGGAAAAGAAAACGGTAATCCGCAGTTTATGGTTGAGGCTACGGAGCAGGCGGCGCGTCTTGTCCGATAGCTCGTAGCGCTTATCGCGCGAAAGGTCCCATCGGCGATAATGTTCGAAGCCCAGATAGTTCGCCATCGCCAGGAGGAAAAAAAGAAGGACAACCTGAACGAGCACGTTCAGGCCGATGGTCAATCGTCCGAGGCCAATCCTCTTGCCGGTTACAGTCGCCATTTGCGGGATTGAAAGACCTGATAAGTCAGCGCGAGCATAAAAAGCGTCGCGCTGACGTAAAGAACGACCGGCCGGGTATCGAACTGGCCCCGGGAAAAAGTTCCCATGTGCTCGATCGCGGAGAAATAGCCCAGTAGTTCTCGAGTAGTCGAGCTAACGTCCAGGAGAATAAAGGAAACGAGCCCAAGGAAGAAAAGCAGGGTAATGGCACAGAAGGAAATTACCGCGGCGATGATCTGGTTGCGTGTGAGCACGGAAGCGAAACAGCCGACCGAGATGTAAAAGCAGCCAAGGAGCAGCAACATACTGTAGGAGCCAAGGTAGGCGCCGACCGAGGTCGCAGCGGGCTGGTGCGTGATGTAATGAAAAATACCGAAGTAAAAGAGCGTAGGAATCCAGAGAACGATATAAAAAATCACGGCGCCGAAGAACTTCGCAAGGATGACCTGCCAATCTCGCACCGGGGCGGTCATCAACGGCTCGATTGTTCCAAGTTTAAACTCCTCCGCAAACAAGCGCATCGTGATTAACGGGAAGATCAGGACAAAAGCGAACCAGAAGAAAACCGAGTTAAAGAAAGCTTCCTGGACTGAGTAAACCATCGGGCGCTGGTTCATGTAGGAGACCTGGAAGTAGAAGTCGACCCCGGTGACCAGAATAAAGAAAACCAGAACGATGTAGGCGATTGGCGAGTAGAAGTAACTCGAGACTTCGCGGGAGAGAAGGGTGAGAAACTTACGCATCAGGCCTCGTCGGAGTGAGTGATTTCAACAAAGACGTCTTCGAGGGTGGCACGGCGGGCGGTGAGTTCGCGCACTTCCCATTTGCGATCGCGCGCGAGGCGAAAAACTTCCGGACGCACGTCCGCGCCGGATTCGACCCGAAGTCCAAAAATGTTCCAGTCGCCTTCCTCGTGCACTGTCACCTCGCGCACCCCGGCGAGGTCGTTCAAGGCGGTGACTCCATCGTCATTTCCAGTCTTGGCCTCCAAGGTGACGTCGCCCGCGCGGCGAATCCCGCTGAGAAGATTTTCCGGGGTATCGCACGCTTCGATCCTGCCCTTGTTGATGATGATGACGCGACTGCACGTCATCTCGACCTCGGGCAGGATATGGGTGGAGAGCAGAATGGTGTGCTGCTTCCCGAGATTCTTGATCAACTCACGGACCTGACGAATTTGGTTCGGATCCAGACCACTGGTCGGCTCATCCAGGATTAGGAGATCAGGTTCGTGCACGAGCGCATCGGCCAGGCCCACGCGCTGCCGGTAGCCCTTGGAAAGCGCACCAATGACCTTGTTCTCGACTTCCTTTAGCCCGCATAATTCCTTCACATCGCCGACGCGCTCCGAAATCCGGCGGTGCCGAATCCCCTTCAGCGCGGCGCGGTAGTTGAGGTATTCCGTCACCCGCATGTCGTTATAGAGGGGCACGTTTTCCGGCATGTAACCGAGATGCGCGCGCGCCTGGAGCGATTGCTTAAAAATATCGAACCCGGCGATACTGGCGCGACCGGAGGTAGGCGGCATGAAGCTCGACAAGATCCGCATCGTCGTGCTCTTGCCGGCTCCGTTCGGACCGAGGAAGCCCATGATCTCGCCCTTTCCCACCTCGAAATTCAAATCGCGAATCGCGGTTTGGCCGGCGTAACGTTTGGTCAGGTTCTCGACTTTAATCATCAGCGAACAGCTATCAGACAACTTCCAGGGTGCGGCGTTGTCTTAAAAAATTTCAGCGCGCTGTCAACGGCACGGTTTGTAATTGATTCTGCCCGTCGCTGCGGGCGACGCCGACGAGAAAGTCCAAGCGCGTGCCGCGGCGGATGCGGTCGAGGAGGCTTTCCACGGTGCGGACTGAGTTGGTGTCGCGCCGGCCAAGACGATAAATCACCAAACCACGCTCGATTCCTACTGCTGCCGCCTGGCTGCCTTCCTCGACGTCGCTCACGAGCACGCCGCGCCCCGGCAGCAAGTCGAGCGCATCGGTCAATTCCGGCGTGAGATCCTGGAGCTGCAGACCGAAAAGGCGGGCCGAGTTGGTCGTCGGCTGGCCCGGCCGACTCGATGCAGGTGAAGCGGCCGGTTGCTCGGCGATTTTCCGAAAACCGGCGACTGCCTGGCGCACGGTTTCCGCCGGAATGGCAAAGCCCATTCCCTGCGTCGGGACACCCTGCGGCGTGAAAGCCATTTTCGCCGAACTCACTCCCACCAGGCGACCGAGAATATCGATTACCGGGCCACCGGAATTTCCCGGATTAATCGCAGCATCAGTCTGGAGCAGATTTTTGTACTCGATGTTCTCGATCGTGACGTCGCGTTTCGCGGCGCTGAGGACTCCGCGGCTGATCGAGCTTCCATAGCCGACCGCGTTGCCGACCACGATCACGGTCTCGCCGAGCAGGTTGGGCGAGAGGGTCTGGAGATCGATGAAAGGAAATTTCGTTTCCGCGTCGATCTTGATGAAGGCGAGATCCTGTTTCGTATCGCCCGTGATGTA
>JBBSEO010000168.1:0-5616 GCA_038239645.1 Chthoniobacterales bacterium
CCCGCGACCAAGCCTTCAATGTTCACCGTCGGCTGCGACTCCAAACGTTCCTGCGCCTGCTCGTAGGGCAGGTCGCCGATCCAATGCTGCACTCCGAGCACCTTTTTCCGCTCCGCTTCAACCTGCTTCGCCGACACATCCGCGATCATCTTCTTCTCTTCCGCCGTCAACGGCCGCGGCTTCGGATAATTCTCGATCGTGATCTCGTTTCCATCCTCCGAGACCAGCGTGTTCAGCGCGTGCACCAGCCGCCAGACCGGGCTGTCCACCATTGCCTTGAGCGACGAATGAATATCCTTCGCCGGCCCGCGGCCCCACTTCTCTCCGCTCGAGATCAACTGGCACTCGATCACACCTTTCGCTCCCAAGCCCACCGTCACGTTCCCCTGCGGATCCTGCGCCGCCGCCGGCATGAAAATTCCGATGCACTTCTTCAGCGCCGCTTCCACTTCCGGCTTGTGCACGATCTGACCGATGTGCGGCGAACCAATCTCCTCCTCGCCCTCCGCCACCAGCACCAGGTTCACCGGCATCTTCTCCCCCGCCCCCTTGATCGCATTCAACGCCGCCAGGAACGCCGCCTCCGGCCCCTTCTGGTTCACCGCCCCGCGACCCATGATCACCTTCCCGAAACCTTCCTTCTCCACCAACGCCGCATCGAGCGGCGGTGAAGACCACTCCTTCGGATCGAACTGCTTCACGTCATACATGAAATAAAGCCCCACCGTCTTGGCCGCGCCCGCATCGAGAGTCGCAAACACGCCCGGCTTCCCATCGGTATTGATCACCGTCGCCTGCTGAAACCCCGCCTCCTTCGCCATCTTCGCCATCAACTCCGCGCCCGCGGGAAAGTTAAGATCCTCCGCCGCGATCGACGGCAGTTTAATCCAATCCTGCAACCGCTTCACCGCCTCATCATGTCGCTTCGTGATTTCGGCTTTGATGTCGGCGAGATCATCGGCTCGGGCGAAACTCGGAGCCGTTGTGATGATGGCGAATACGGCAAGCGCGGTGGCGAAACGGGTCGTGCGATTCATGGAAATGTATCTGCAACTCTTCGGAACTTCGCGCAAGCAAAACGACATCGCGCTTGAGCTGCTCTCCATATCGTCTTAATATCGACGCATGACCACGCTGTCTCCGACGCAAGCCCGCACGAATTTATCTTCGCTTCTAAAGCGGGCGGCCAAAGGCGAGGACATCGGTATTCTTCACGGGGATCAAGTCATCGCGTTGCGGCCAGTCACCGTCCATTCAGATGATTACGCGCTCCGGGAGTATGACGTCACGGAGCAAGAACTCGATCGGTTCGTGAAGCGGACGGATAAACGAATCGCTCGCGAACGCAAAGCTGGGACGATGAAACGTTACAGCGGCAACCTCGAAGCCGACATTGCAGATTGAGCTTTCCCACGACTTCCGAAAGGAGGTCCGCAAGCTAACAAAGCCGCGGCGACATGAAGTTGCGCGCTCGATCGACGCCGTTCAGCGCTCGTTCGGAAAACCGCATTTACACGCAGGACTTGGCCTTCGCCGGCTACGAGCGAACTACTTCGAATGTCGCGTTGGCCTGCAGCTCCGCCTCGTTTTTCGCGCCGAGCCGGGAACACTTCGCTTCATCGGCATCGGTAATCACGATGACGTGCGGAAATTCATTAAAGGCGTCTAGTTCCCCCTCCGCATCGAGCGTCGCAAACACGCCCGGCTTCCCATCTGTCTGCACCACCGTCGCCTGCCGAAACCCCATCCTTCGCCAGCTTCGCCATCAACTCCGCACCCGCGGGAAAATTCAGATTCTCCGCCGCGATCGACGGCAGCTTGATCCAATCCTGCAACCGCTTCACCGCCTCATCATGTCGCTTCGTGATTTCCGCTTTGATGTTCGTGAGATCGTCGGCTCGGGTAAAACTCGGAGCCGTCAGGGTGATGGCGAAGGCCAGAACAGCGGTAGTGACGCGGGTGAGCTTATGCATAAAAAACGCATCGACCTTTGTGAAGCTCGGTCAACTCCAAAGCTGCGCGGTTCGACTCTCCAAAATTGAAAATGCGTCGCTCCGCGCGAATAATCTCGATCGCGTACTGCTCGGATCCGACAAAGCGCGTTTGGGTTCGAGTCGCGAAGTCTGTATTCTCTTTGAGCCTTACCATTTTTGCTTCCAGCTGCGTGAGCCCTAACAAGTCGTTCTATCCACCACCAGCTGGCGCGCCGGCACGCAAAGTCTACGTGATCAATCACAGCATCCTCCACACTGGAGTTGCAGTGCAACGATCGGATATTCCGCCTGGCGTTTGGCCTGCGAGCCACGACTACGACGGCTTCAGGTATCTCGAAGTCGGCTGGGGCGAAGATGATGGTTATCGCAAACCTCTTTCAGTTCGGACCGCCTTTCGCGCTCTCCGCGGCTCGATGAAGACGGTGCTGCTTTGCGATGGCTTCAACCAACCGGAGAACCGCGGGCGCGCCGTCGTCGAAGTGGATCTCTCGCAGCGCGGTTTCGATCGCCTTTGCCAGCACATCGCGCAGACCTATGCGCTCGATAAATTCGGTCGCCCCATCCTATTAGAGAAGGATTGGTACCGCGGGCGCGGGCGCTACTCCGGCTTCCACAATTGCAACACCTGGGTCGCCGCCGGCCTGCGCGCCGCGGGTTGCCCGATCAATCCTACGATTAGCATCACGCCCCGTCCCTTGCTCCTGCAGATCCGGCAATTCGGACGCGATTTTTCAAAAAACCAAGAAGGCGCCCGAAAGAAACATCAAAGCGTCAAGCCCTCTCGCTTCGGAGCAAGCGCGGAGGCAGTAACTCCGCCAATCTTCTTTGCCAGCTCCTTGCGACGTAGTAGTCGGTGTTTTCGTCGCGCTTTGTGGGTCGAAGTCGCTGGCTAGCTTGGCGGCTTCGCAGGTGGCGACCTTCTTCGGCGTGGCTTTGATGTAGTAGCTGATTTTGGTCGCCGGGTTTGCAGGCTCAGCCGCCGAGCGAGCTCGAAGCCGGCGGCGCGGTTGCGGGCGCCTCCGGCATTTCCTGCGATACTTCTCCAGGCAGTCCTGAAGGCTGTCGGCTTCATCAACATCTCAGCTCTCAGTTCGACGAGATAGTGTCTTGACGATCCGGAAAGTATCCGCTGCGCCGAGGGCGACCGTCGCGTATGTTAGCCCGCCTGCAGGCAGCTGATGATACCTTTAGTCGAAGAGATCGAGATGTATGCGCAGGACATCGTGGACACTGTCCGCGAGCCACTCTTGATGCTCGATACGACCTTGCGCGTGCGCAGTGCGAACCGCGCTTTCTATCAGACTTTCCAAGTCTCTCCGTCTGAGACTGAGAATCGCCTCATCTACGAGCTAGGCAATGGGCAATGGGATATCCCGGCGCTGCGGACACTTTTGGAAGATGTGATTCCCACAAGCTCCGTCTTCAATGATTTCGAGCTCGAGCACACCTTCCCGAGCATCGGTCGGCGGGTGATGCTGCTCAATGGTCGAAAGCTGCGCGCGGGGAGTCATGCCGAGTTGCTCGTGCTGGCGATGGAAGACGTGACGGAGCGGCGCCGATCGGAAGCGGACCTCAAGGCGATCGAGACCTATGCGCAGAACATCGTCGATACGGTGCGCGAGCCGCTCCTGATTTTAGATACGACCTTGCGCGTGCGATCGGGTAACCGCGCTTTTTACCAGGCCTTTCAGGTCTCTGCCGAAGAGACCGAGAACCAGTTGATCTACGAGCTGGGCAATGGCCAGTGGGACATCCCCAGCCTGCGAACTCTTCTAGAAGATATTGTGCCGAAAAGCTCCGTCTTCAATGACTTCGAGCTGGAGCATACCTTCCCTGTGATCGGGCGTCGCGTGATGCTACTGAACGCGCGCAAGCTGGAGGCAGGCCATCACGGGGAGCTGATCGTCCTGGCGATGGAAGACGTCACCGCGCGCAAGCGGGCGGAGGAAGCGCTGCTGAAGGCGGGCGCGTTGCAGAGCGCGATTTTTAATAGCGCCAACTTCTCCAGCATCGCGACTGATGAGAAGGGCGTGATTCAGATTTTCAACGTCGGCGCCGAGCGCATGCTGGGTTACACCGCCGCGGAGGTAATGAACAAAATTACTCCGGCCGATATTTCTGATCCGCAGGAAGTGATTGCGCGCGCGAAGGCTTTGAGCGCGGAGTTGGGAACGCGGATCGCGCCGGGCTTTGAGGCCTTGGTTTTCAAGGCCTCGCGCGGGATCGAGGACATCTATGAGCTGACTTATATCCGGAAGGATGAGAGCCGGTTCCCCGCAATCGTGTCGGTCACTGCGCTGCGCGACGATCAAGGGGAGATCATCGGTTATCTTTTGATCGGGACCGATAACACTGCGCGAAAGCAAGTCGAAGCCGAGCGACTGCTGCTCGATCAACGCGTGCGCGACCAGCAGTTCTACACCCGCTCGCTGATTGAATCGAACATCGACGCGCTGATCACGACCGATCCGCGCGGCATCATCACGGACGTGAACAAGCAGATGGAAGCGCTTACTGGATGCACGCGCGATGAGCTAATCGGCGCGCCATTTAAGGGCTACTTCACTGACCCGGATCGCGCGGAAGCGGGCATCAAGCTGGTCCTGGGCGAAGGCAAAGTGAGCGACTACGAGCTGACGGCGCGCGCCCGGGACGGCAAGGAAACTGTCGTCTCGTATAACGCGAGCACATTTCACGATCGCGACCGAAAGCTGCAGGGCGTGTTTGCGGCCGCGCGCGATGTGACCGAACGCAAGCGCTACGAGGAATCGCTACAGCAGGCGAACCGCGCGAAGAGCGCGTTTCTCGCCAACATGAGCCACGAACTGCGCACGCCGCTCAATGCCATCATGGGTTACTCCGAGATGCTGCAGGAAGAGGCGGTCGAGCGAAAGTTGGATGGCTTCGGCGTCGACCTCGAGAAAATCAACGGCGCGGGCCGGCATCTGCTCGCGCTCATTAACGACATTCTCGATCTCTCGAAGATCGAAGCCGGCAAGATGGAGCTGTTTCTGGAGAGCTTCGATGTGGCGAAGTTGATCGATGAAGTCGCTTCCACCGTCCGGCCAATGGTGGAGAAGAATGCCAACACGTTGCACATCGAGCGCGCGTCGGATTTAGGCGAGATGCACGCCGATCAAACGAAAGTGCGCCAGGGTCTGTTCAATCTTCTCTCGAACGCCGCGAAGTTCACGCATGAGGGCAGCATCACCCTGGACGTGCAACGCGAACTCATGGGAGACAGCGACTGGATTGTCTTTCGTGTGACCGATACCGGCATCGGTTTGAGTTCCGAGCAGATGGGCAAGCTTTTTCAGGACTTCACCCAGGCCGACGCCTCGACGACGCGGAAGTTTGGCGGCACCGGCCTCGGGCTGGCTCTCACGCGCCGCTTCTGCCAGATCATGGGCGGCGACGTGACCGTGCACAGCGTGCCGGCCGAGGGCAGCGTTTTTACGATCAAGCTGCCCGCCGTCGTCAACGAAGCGAAGACGGAAGCTGCTCCTGAGGCAGCCGATGCCGACGCTGTGATCGCTTCACTAAACGGCGAAGACGGAGAGAGGACTGAACGATTCTCGCCCACCGACAGTTGCGTGCTGGTGATCGATGACGACCCGGTGCA
>JBBSEO010000169.1:0-5601 GCA_038239645.1 Chthoniobacterales bacterium
CAGGTTCCACCGGCGAACAAATTGATCGCGCATTCGTGCGCGCTGCGGGAATGAATTCGTTCGTGCAATCCCGGCATGCATGCCAGCAGCGCCGTCGCGAATAAGGCGCAGAGAAGAGCGAGACCGATGCCGGTGCGCAACCTCATGATGCCGGAGGTTGCGCCCGCGCGCACCGCCATGCAAGAAGAATGCACGGCTGGACAGGCTGCGAGCGTTGCATTACGAATCGCGAGGGATGATCGGTTTCGCGCGCGCCTATTTTTTTATCTTTGGATTTCTGACTATCGCGGGCGGCATCATGGGATACGTGAAGGCGCAGAGCGTCATCTCGGCTGTCGCCGGCACAATCACAGGCGTGTTGCTCATTGTGGCCGCCTGCATCATGCCCGAACACATCGCTGCGGCTTTATGGATCGGTGGCGTGATTTCATTGCTTCTCGCGGCGCAGTTCGCGCCAAAATTCTTTCGCACTGGCAAGTTGATGCCGGCGGGCCTGATGGCGGCGCTCAGCGTGATCGGGCTGATCGTTGCCATCGTCGCGGCGTTGAGGAAATAGGGCGTGCGAAGACTGCGGCTGACGACGCTGCGCCGGATCGTCTATGCCCTGCTCCTGGCCTTGGCCGTCGCGCTGATCTTTCGATGGATGTCGCTGGAGCGTTGGCGCTGGCAATGGGAAGAACAGACCGTAACTCCGTCGTATTCGCCGACGCCAACCGCGACGCCCACGCCATCATCGACCAGAACTCCAGCGTTCAACGGCCGGCCCGATCTAACGCGCCTCTTTAACGGCATTACCCTGCACGCTCAGGTGGAAACGACCCCGGGCGGGGCTGCCTCGGAAGAACGCACGCAACCGGACAGCTATGCGATCGACCTGAAATTGCGCGCCAAGGTTCCGGCGCCGAATAAGTCGCTCGACGATCTGGCGAAGGTGAACTCCGACCTCGGCGCCCTTCTGCCCGGCCTGGCGGAAATGATCACGCCCGATGTCGTCTCGCCACTTTTTGCGCAGCTCTACGATCTGAAGGTGCACAACCTGCGCGAAAATTTGCTGCGACTCGATGCGATTCTTTCCCGCCACAATTTTTATGACTGCCAGACTGTGCTCGCGCTCAAGCATCCGCAAACGAAACGTCGGGTGCTGCTTCTTCAGGCCGATATGGACGTGGACGCGGATGGCTCTGATGGCGACCGCCTCCCGATGACCGGTCTCGGTTCGCCAACTTTCAAACCGTTTACGAGTTTTCGTTGGAACAAGAAGACGGAGGCGCCGAATCCGTATCTCGCGGGAACAGAAGAAAAATTGCGCCACGCTGAAGCGGAGCAGAAGAACGCGTCGCCGGATCGAAAGCGCGACCTCAAGAACACGATCGCGCAATTCCGCGACGACGTCGGCGCGATGAAAAAATTCAGCTATCTCATCGGCGCGACCGATCCATTCATCGTGGTCCCGGGAAATTTTCTCAAGGGGAACGACCCGGTGAAGGTGGGCGATTACGCCGTCGTTATCGAAGGAAAAAACATCTACCCGGCGATCGTGGGCGATGTGGGGCCGAACGACAAAGTGGGCGAAGCATCGTTGCGGATCGCGAAAGAAATCAGCGCCGCGGCCAGTTCCTACAACCGCCCCGTCAACGATCTCAAGGCCACCTATCTTGTATTCAACGGCACGGCCGATTCATCGTTTGGCCCACCCGATTTGGAGAAGCTTCAGGTGCGTTGTGAAACGTTAGTGAAAGAAATCGGGGGCACCACGGTGCCGCTGCATCATTGGACGAACATCATCCCGCCACCGCCCACGCCGACGCCGACCCCCACGCCCTCATCGACTCCCACGCCTTCGCCGAGCGCGACCGGAAGTGTCACCCCGTCGGCATCGCCGTCCGCGACTTTCGCTTTTCCGACCCCGACGCCGAGCGCCACGAGTTAGTTCTCGGGCGGTAACACCACCGGTGAATCGTCCGCCGGCAATGCGCGCGGCGGAATCGTCACGCGCTTAACCCGGCCGTGCTTTTCCACCGGCGCGTTCAGCGGATTCGGCGCTGGCGGCGTCACCACCGTCTCACCGGAAGGAAGCCGTAGCACCCAGTTGCCATCGCGATTCGTGCCGACGAACTCCGCCGCCTCCGTCCCCACGCGCATCGGCGGCGCCTTGCGATGGAGGCGCGGATTGACGACGTGTGTGTTCCTGGTTTTGGCTGGTGGAAGTTTTGGCGGCACTGGACGTACCGTTTCGGAGGAATCGGCTTTCTCGGCCACGGTGGGAGGCGAACTCGGCGCACCCGTCGGCTGGGGATTCGCTTTGATCGACTCCTGATTTTGTTTGGCCAGGCGCGCCCAGGAAGTTTGTTCGCCAAAATTTCGCACCGGCGCGGTCTCGGGCACCACAGTCGGTGAAGCCTCAGCCCGCGGGCCTTCTGCCGGCGGCGGCGGATCCGGCGTGCGGTTATTGGCGCCGAACGTCGGCGGCTCCGTCGGTTTCAGCGTCGCGACCGCTCGCTTTGGCGCCGCCACTCTATCAACGCGCTGCGAGGTCACCTCGGGTGGCGCGATGGCTACGCGTTCCCTGCTGCTCGTTGGCGCGGCCGCGGTCGCACTGGCATCCGCCGAGACTTCCGGAACGCCTACCGGGACGCCCATCGAGGCGATCGGTTGGTTGCGATTGAGGAAGGCGCGAATGCGATCCGGATAAATCGTGGCCGCGGCGGCGCCGAGCAGAAGAAGCAGCACCGCTGCGGCTACGAGCGGACCCCGCCAGCGCGGGGCGAACTCTTGTGGCGAAATCGCGGCGGCAGAAATGGGTTCGTGACCTGGCTTCGACAACGGAACGAGCGGCGGAGCCTTGCGACGACGCTCGACCTTTGCCAGCACCGCCCGCATTTGTTCGCTCAGCAGATTCGGGTCACCGGGTCGTTCCTGCCGTTCGTTGCGCAGCATGGCACCCAACAGCTTGCGCATCGGCCGCGAGATGGCACGGGTCCGTGGCAGCATCCGCTCCACCACTCCGCGCGCGGTTGGTTTCCCCAGCAACGGCACAGCGCCGGTCAGGAGAAAGCATATCGTCGCGCCCAGCGAAAATACTTCCGCGCGAAAGTCGAGCGTCACTCCCTCGAGTTGCTCGGGACTGGCAAATTGCGGCGACATCGTCGGCACCAGCTCCGCCGTGCTCTTGCCAAACAAACGCGTTCCGGCCAGTCCGAAATTCAAGAGCTTGATCAGCGGCCACTCTCCATCCGAAGCCGTGCCTGGCAGAATCATGATGTTCGAAGGCTGAATCGCGCGGTGAGAGAGATTCTGGAACGCAGCTTCCCGCAGCGCGCTAACGACCTGCAAGCCGATCCGCAATACTGCGTCGGCGGGCATCGGGCCATGCGACACGAGCCACTTCTCCGCGGTCTCGCCGTTCAAAAACTCCGAAGCGAAAACGAGATGTTCGTCTTCCTTCGAAACCGCATAAACTCGCGCGATATTTTCGTGCTCCAGTTTCTGCGCCGCGCCCACCTGGTCCTCGAACTTCTTCCGATCGGCATCATCGATTTGGACGCTGGGAATAGTCTGCAGCGCCACGGGATTGCCGGTTTGATAATCGATCGCCTTGTAGGTAACGACCGCGCCGCGCCGCGTAATTTCCTGCGGAGCGCCCGAGTCATCGACACAAACGCAATACCTGTTCTTTTTTCCTGGCATAATCCCAACCTCTGAATCGCGCCCAGAGACCAATTTAGACCGGGATCACCGCAAAATCATTCACCGGGGATTGAACGCCCGGGGCGGGGGGAAGTCGCGCTACCCCGCATGGATTCGAACCATGAATAACGCCTCCAAAGGGCGCTGTGTTACCGTTACACCACGGGGTAAGTCGACTCATGATTTTCGATTGCCGAAGGCTGATTGCAAGTCGAGCTAGGTGAGGTTGAAAGCGATCGTCCTCACTTGGGACCGGCACCGTGTCATGACGCAACACATGATCCGGCAATACGCTCGCCTTTGGCCTGATCATCCCTTTCTCTTTCGCGTCCCGTTCCAGGTGGATGAGGGCGCTGCCGTCGCGCGCGAAGAATATCGGCGAACGCCGCCGCAGATTCCGGAGACGATCCTGACCTTGATCGAGGATCTGCCGGACGAAGAATGGATCTATTGGTGCGCGGACGACAAGTATCCGATCGACCTTCGCACCGAACAGATCGCCGCTGCTTTCGCTGCGATCGAGGGTTTGGCGGACGCGGCGGGTTTACTTTGCTGTCGTTGTCGTGTCACGCTGGACGACCCGGCGCTTTCGCTCGTTCCCGGCGAGAGAAAACTAACCAGCGGCGACATCATTCTGGAACGCCGGCAATGGTTCCAAATCTGGATTCACCAATTTTTGCGAGTGAAGGTCCTCCGTCATTTCTTTACTCATATGCCGCGGGACATTCCCAACGCCAAGGTGATGGACGAACTGAAGAACGAAATCCCGAAGCCCGAGAACCTCAAGCTCTACGTCACCCATAAAAACCATGCCATCTTTGGTGAAAGTACCCAGGGAGGTCAGGTAACTCAAAACTGCTACGAAAGTATTCGCACGACCGATCTGGTCCTACCGCCCTGGTTTCAGACCCCTACTTCGGACTATGTGGTGATGGGTGAACTAACGAGCACTTCCCTCTGGTCGAAACTACGAAGCAAATTCTGAACTAACGAATCTTGAGTTTCAGTTCGTCTTTAGTTTGCTTCTGCCAGTCCCGAATTTCCTGCGCGCAGCGGTCAACCACCGCTTCGTAGTTCTCCGTTGGGAAAAGATTCGTCGTTTCCAGTCCATCGTTTCCCAGATCATAAAGCTCGCTCAGGTCGCGATCGCGCCAGTTTAGTTTCCAACCTTCCGGGGTAATGACCGTCCGGGTCGATTCTTCCACTGCCCGCCGCCGCCGCCAGAACGATCCAAGCCCGCTCTCCTTTCTGATCTTGGTTCGATTCGGCGACCATTCCAGAAAGACACTTTTGTCCGGCATTTTCTCGCCGCGGAGGAGCGGGGCACGACTCGTCCCGGCGCATTGCGAAGACGGCGGCCCGCCCAGGAGGTCAAGCAACGTTGGAAGGAAATCAATCAGACCGATTGCCGGCGAAATCCGTCGCTGCTCGGTCATCCGTGGCAGTCGAACTAACCAAGGCACATGGATCGCCTGCTCGAACATCACTTCCTTCCCGAAAAGGTGCTGCGCCCCGAGCATGTCGCCGTGATCGCTCGTATGAACCACGATCGTCTCGTCCGCCAAATCATGTTCGCTCAAAGTCGCCAGGATGGCGCCGATACTTTGATCGACTTGAGTGACCAGCCCGAGGTAGCGCTGTTTAATCCTAAGGTATTCTTCAGGGGTAGCTCCAAAATAGTATTGCTCCGGCAGTCGAGCCCGATCGCGTCGCGCCTCTTCCTCCTGCCATTCGCGCATTAACCGGTAACGAAGGGGAAGGTCATCCCGGACAGGCGCGATGGCCGCCTTCTCCAGCTCGATCCCGGACAAAGGATGATATTGGTTCCACGGTCCGTTGTAGGGTGAGTGAGGTTCGACGAAGGCGACGAAAAGGATAAAGGGGCGAGCGCGATTTTCCGCGATGAAGCGTCGC
>JBBSEO010000170.1:0-5597 GCA_038239645.1 Chthoniobacterales bacterium
CAAAACTGTTCGTGGGGGCAGGCGGGGGCGAAATCCGTGCCGGCGGGTCGGCCACGGTGGGCAACGTTTCGTTTGCGACCGGGGAAGGGTAGGAAAATTCGCGCGGGGCGCTGGCATCCGCGTGATGCCGGTTGCATCCTACGAAGGCGCCAGGCAGCAGAAAAAGAGAGAGAAGCTGCAGGAGTTTCAATCAACTCCACGTCAGCGAAATATGGCGGGAAATGAAAGAAAATTTTCTACCGCACTGGGACGGCGCGACGGCGGAAGGCCGTGGCCTGAATGACGATTCCGCACAGGACCAAGCCGCCGAAAACCAAAGTCAGGCCGGTCGGCGGTAAAGTGATCAGCCGAGTGATGAGATGGGCGCCGATGAGCGAGGAAATGAGAATGAGCGCCCAATCAAAAACGGCCAGAAGGAGCACCGCGCCGACGAGTCCACCGATGATGAAAACGAGCCAGTCGTGGGTGGCATATTGCACGAAAAAGGTCGCGACCAAAGCGATCGCCAAACGCCCCCCGGCCAGAAACCCCGCGATGCCGATGGCGAGCTTTTGCAGGAAAAGCGCGAGCAGCGCGCCGACGAGTCCAAAGACGAGAGCAAAACTGAGCGAGAGGAGCGGGGTCGGTTGATTGGCGAGATGCGGGGCGATCTCGATACCCGCGGCAAAGCCGATCGCGGCGACGCACAGCCAAAAAAGCCGCCGTCCAAAGAGAAGAACGACGACGCCGATCACGCCGCTGATGATGGGGATGGATAGATCCACAAACTGGTTTTAGGCAGGAACTTTTTCGAGCGCCAGACTTTGCACCAGGGTTGCCCAATCACGCTCTTCCTCTCTGGCGGAGCGAACCACGGCGCGCTCGGCGATTGTCGGGGGCGGGCGGCCAAATAAGCACTCCGGGGCCTCGAGTAATTCCTCGATGCTCTGACATTTCACGCCGAAGTCGGTGGCTAGCCCCGGACGCATGTCGTCCTCCAAGCCAACGACGTGGCAGCCGGCAACGAGTGCCTCTTTCGGCGGTCGAGGCGAGCCCTCGCGGCGATGTCCCCGCCAAACCATCACCTGCGCCTGGCGGAGCCGCTCTGCCACTTCGCGTTCGGAGCAGTCTACAATTTCAATGACTCGGTGCGCGCCGTAACGCGCGCGCAGCGCCAGGGCAGTCTCGGGATGCTTATCCAATCGGGTGAAATAACAGATTTGTTCGACCTTCCGGCGGTCGTCATATTCGAACGGCCTGCGATCGATACTCGGCACAATCACTTCCGCGCGCAGTTGCGGCGCATGTTCCCTCACCCAGTGCAAAATTTCTGGAGAGCGACAAATCACAAGGTCGGCGTGCGGACGGATTTCGTTGTGCCGCCCCAGGGCGAAACAGAGGTGATAAACGCTTGCGTCGAACTCCGGCTGATAAACCTCGGGATAAACCACGAGGTCAGGTTCATAGGAGTGATCGAATAGGGTGCAATCGTGCGCGAACCAGCGTGCCAACCCGGGTGCGCCGAACGGCTGAATCTGGCTCTCGCCGAAGCGACGGAGCCACGAGCAAACCGCGTAGAGCGATTTTACCCCGCCGTTAACGAGCGCCGGGGCGAAGACGACCGAGCGCATTCTCGCTACTTTTCGGTCATCATCGCGTCGCGCTTCGGCTTGAATTCGTTGCCCGGCTTCCATTCGGGGAATTGCGATCCGTTCGCCACGTCCTGGCCTACTTCGAACAGCACCTGGACGTCCTGGACTGCGCCATTCAAATCCCAGTCGGGCTGAATCTGATCGGAGACTTGATGGTAGTCGTGCAAATCGAATTCATCCGCGCGCAGCGGCGCGTCGGCGTCGCGCGCAAGCAGATGCTCGTTCTTGCCAATGTAGAGGGCGGGGACGCCGACCTTGGCGAACTCGAAATTGTCCGCGCGATAAATGCTCCCCTTCTCCGCGCGTGGATTCGGAATGGTAGTCCGGCCCTGCCCCTGGGCATATTTCGCGAGAAGATCGTCCAGGCTCGACATGCCAAAACTGGTGTCTTCCACGTCGCGGGTTTTGCCCCATACGTTCATGCTGTCGATGTTGATATCGGCCAATGTTTTCGCCAGCGGATAAAGCGGATGAAGGGCGTAGTAATTCGCGCCGAGCAGGCCGGCTTCCTCCGCCGTCGTCGACATGAAAAGGAGGGAACGCTTGGGCGCGGGTTCGAGTTTCCTGTAGGCGCCCGCGAGAGCGAGCACGCCGGCGACGCCGGAGGCATTGTCGACCGCGCCGTTGAAAATCTGGTCGCCCTTTAATTCCGAATGCTTTCCGAGGTGATCCCAATGCGCGCTGAAAATCACCCATTCATTCTTCAACACGGGGTCGGAGCCTTCGAGTTTTCCGACGACATTGTGCGAGGTGAAAGAGCGAACGTCCTGCTTGAGATTGAACGTCGCAGTCGCATTCAATTTCACCGGGCGGAAATCTTTTCGGATCGCGGCCTTTTTTAGTTCGTCAAAATTCTGGCCACTGTCGCTGAGCAACTTTTTCGCGACGTCGAGCGTGATCCAGGAGCGCACGGCGACAGAACCGGCGTTCTTGTCGGGATTATCGAGTTCGAAATTCTCCTTCGACCAACTCGTCTTGACCACCGAATACGGATAAGCGGCGGGTTCGGTCTCGTGAATAATCACGGCCGCGGCCGCGCCTTTCTGCGCGGCGATTTCGTATTTGTACATCCAGCGGCCGTAATAAGTCATGGCTTTTCCCTTGAACATTTTTTCGTCCAGCTTCGACGGATCGTTCGGATCGGGAATGGCCGGATCGTTGATCAGCATCACGATCGTTTTTCCGCGCACGTCGACATCCTTGTAGTCGTCCCAACCGTACTCAGGCGCGACGACGCCGTAGCCGACGAAGATCATTTCGGAATTGTCGACTTTGATGTCGCTCTGCAAGCGCGCCGACGACGCCACGTAATCGTCCGGATATTTCAGGGCCATGGTCTGACCCTTAACCGAGAACGATGCGGTGGGAGTGGTCGTGATTCCAGCGAGCGGCACATTCTGCAGGTAGGTTCCGTCCGGATTGCCGGGCGCCAGGCCGACCTGCTTAAACTGGTCGCTGATGTATTTCACCGACAGCTCTTCGCCTTTCGAGCCCGGGGCGCGGCCTTCGAATTCATCCGAGGCCAGCACCTTGATGTGATTGAGCAAAACATCAGGGGTGATGCTTTGCAGGGCGGCCTGATCGTTCGGCGCGGCCCAAGCCGAAGCGCTTAAGGCAAAGAAGAGGAGAAGTCGTTTCATAAGCTTGGTGCTTTCACGGATAATCGCATTTCAAAGTGATGTCATGCGTGCGCGGGACGCGAAATTTCCTTCGATTTCCCAGCGTCGCCTGACTAAAGAATAGGTCGATCCATGCGTGAAATCTCCGAAAAATTTCTGCTCGCGTTCATTCCGATCTTCGTCGCGGTCGACCCGATCGGTCTGGTTGCGATTTTTATCGGACTAGGCGCACACACGGAACCCTCGAGACGGCAACGGGAAGGGTCGCTCGCCCTGATCACGGCGCTGGCGGTGGCGATCGGTTTTATTTTCCTGGGCAAAATCATTTTCCACGCGCTCGGAATCACGGTGGCGGACTTTCAAGTCGCGGGCGGCCTGATTTTATTGGGACTGGCCGTGCGGGAATTACTCGATCTGCAGGGGAAGGAGCGCACGGCGGGCGAAGCCTTTGGAATTGTTCCGTTGGGAATGCCGCTGATCGCCGGGCCTGCGTTGCTCACCGCACTGCTGATTCTGATCGACACCGTGGGACTGGTTTACACCCTGGTTTCCCTCCTGGTGAATTTGCTGCTCGTGGGCGTGGCATTCCGCAACTCCGATCGTTGCACGCGCTGGATGGGGCGAGCCGGGTTGAATGGAGTCTCGAAATTAATCTCCCTGCTCCTCGCCGCGATTGCCGTGAGTCTGATCCGACGCGGCTGGCAGGCGCAATAGCGCTAGAAAGTCCCGCTGCGAAGCATTACCAGCGTACAATCTTCCACGACTTCGACGCCAGCCGCGTGGGCCCGCTGGGCCAGGAGCGAATTCTCTGCGCCGGGGTTCATCACGATGCGTTTCGGTTTAATCGCCAGAATATCTTCGATCAACTTCGTACTGCGCGCGGGGCCGACGTAAAGCGTCACGGTATGCACCGGGCGAGGAATGTCGCGGAGCGAGGGATAGCAGATTTCGCCATCGATCTCCTGAAATGCCGGATTCACCGGCGCAACCGGATATTGATGATCGCGCAACATCCGCAGGGCGCGGAAAGCGTAGCGATCCGTGGTCGGCGAGGCGCCGAGTACCGCGACTAATTCCTTCGCGGCCACTAACCCGCAGGTACGGGATGACGGCGCGATTCCGGCCAGGCCGGCTTTAATTCCGCCGCTTTGTCGCCGCCTCGGAAACGGCGGTTCAGCTCGCCCTCAATATCGCGAATCTCGTCCTGCTGCGGTAACTGGCCGCCATGCGAGATGTATTCGGGAACGCCCATTCGATTCTGCGTTTGCGGAATCATGTAATAGAGCTGTTTCCGCCGTTCCTGGAGCTGGGCGGTTGTCCAAGCACGGTAGGCATTGCTGCGGGGACCGGGAACGTCGCTCGTGGTGGAGTAAACGGAATAGGGACGTCCCGTGGCCGCTGACGGCGGCGCGATGGGTTGGGCGCAGCTGCCCAGCAGGAGGGAGAGGGCGGCACAGCCGAGAAGAAGCGGTTTCATTTTCATGGTTCGTTTGCGGTTTACCCGCGGTGGCAGGGATTGAACACCAGCCGTTTAAGGAGGGTGCGGGTAAGATTACGCCCTAGTGGCCCCGGTTGACACCCCCCCGCTCCTAGTTAGTATCGGAGCCTTTATGAGGTTTCCTCTTGCCCTCACCAGCAAGATCGCGGCGTACATCGTCGGTCATAAGCTGCGTGGGACAAAAAAATTCGCCACTGTTTTGCAGTTGGAGCCGTTGCATACGTGCAATCTCACCTGCACTGGTTGCGGCCGTATTCGCGAGTATTCGACCTCGCTTAAGGACATCCTTCCGCTGGCGGATTGCCTTGAGGCGGCGACGGAATGCAAGGCGCCGATGGTCTCCATTTGCGGAGGCGAACCGCTGATTTATCCCCAGATTGAGGCGTTGATCGATGGATTGCTCAAGCAAGGGCGAATCGTTTACGTCTGCACCAACGCGATGTTCATGCGTAAGAAGATGCGCGAGTGGCTGGCCTCGGAATACCGGAAACCGGGTAACGAAAAAACGGTCGGGCGACAAATTTCGGAATTGCTCGGGAAAGGCCTGATCTCGGAAAAAGACGCGACGACGATCCGCGATCCCAAATCCAAAGTGCCGGTGCTGACGATTGCGCCCAGCAGTTGGATGTATTGGAATGTCCATCTCGATGGCTTGGAGCGGACGCACGATCTCATCGTCGAGCGCGAGGGCGTCTTCAAGGAATGCATTCTCGCGATCAAGATGGCGAAACTGCTCGGTTTCCAGGTCGCGACCAACACGACCGTCTACAAGGAGACGGACATGGACGAGCTGGAGCAGATGTTCGATTTCCTCAGCGACCTCGGCGTCGACGGCCATACCATCACGCC
>JBBSEO010000171.1:0-5590 GCA_038239645.1 Chthoniobacterales bacterium
CGCGAGCGAGAAATCACGCAGGACCGCGCCGCCAAAGAAGAAGAGACAGAGGATCGGAATGAGCGTGACCGTGCTGGTCAAGATCGTGCGCGAGAGCGTCTGGTTGATGCTCTCGTTCATGATCTGCTTGATCGTGCCCTTGCGCCCGCTGGCGAGGCCTTCGCGAATTCGATCGTAGACGACGATGGTGTCATTGATCGAATAACCGGCGATGGTCAGAACCGCGCCCACCATGGTCAACGTCAGCTCGCGATGAAGGAGTGAAAAAGCCCCGACCGTGATCAGGACGTCGTGGAGGAGGGCGACGATCGCGCCGACGGCGAACGAAAGCTCGAAACGCAAGGTGACGAAAATCAGGATGCCGAGAATGCCGAGTCCGAGAGCGATAAGCGAACTGCGCGCGAGTTCCCCGCCCACGAGCGCGCCGACCCGTTCCGCGCCCTCGATCTTGAACTGTGCCGTGGGCATCGTGCTCATGATTTGTTTCTCAACCGCGTCGCTCGTGTGCAACGGCGTGCGGACGGTGATGTAATTCTTTGCGCCCTGATTCGATTCCTGGATCGACGCGTCCGCCAGATTCATCGGCGCGAGCGATTGCCGCACTTGCCCGACGTCGATCTTTTGCGGTGAACTCAGGGTGATCAGATCGCCCCCGCGGAAGTCGACGCCGAAATTCTTTTCCCCGCGAACATAGAACGAAGCGGCGCCGGCGAGAATCAACGCCAGCGAACACATCGTGGCGATGAAGCCCTTGCTCATGAAGTCGATGTTCTGCGACGAGATGAGGTGAAGCATGGTGATTTTTTTCACCTTCCCGTTATCGACGAACCATTCGAGCGCATTCCGGCCGACGATGAGCGCGGTGAAGAGCGAGGCGAGAATGCCGAGGGTCAACGAAATGGCGAATCCCTTGACCGGACCGCTCGCCTTCCAAAATAGAATCACCGCTGTGATCAGCGTCGTGACGTTCGCGTCGAAGATCGAGCTGAAGGCTTTTTCGTATGCGGCTTGCACCGCGACCTTGAGCGATTTCCCGAGCGCCAGTTCCTCACGCAGTCGTTCGTAAACGAGCACGCTGGCGTCGACCGCGAGGCCGATGGACAAGATGATGCCGGCAATTCCGGGCAGCGTCAGAACAAAGCGGAACATGGTGAGCGCGCCGAGGAGAAGGACGATGTTGATCAACAGCGCCATGCACGCGATCAACCCGACAAAGCGATAGTAAACCGCCACGGCGATGAGTGTGATCGCGAGGCCGATCAAGCCCGCGAAGATACTGGCGCGAATCGAATCGGCGCCGAGCGTGGGCGAAACGCTGCGTTCCTCCTCGATACTGACAGGGGTCTGGAGCGGATTTTCCAGCACGCTGGCGAGATTCCGAGCTTCCTTCTCACCCATGTTGCCGCCACTGATCTGCGCGCTGCCGCCGTAGATCGGTCCTTCATTCACACCGGGGGCGGACGTGACTTTATTATCGAGGACGATGGCCATCCTGGAATGCTCGTTGAAAACTTGCTCGGTCAGTTTTCCAAATTGTTGACCGCCTTCCTTGTCAAAATTCAGGTGAACCTCCCAGCCTTTCTGGCCGAAACTGGCGCCTGCCTGCGTGACGTGGTTCCCGAGCAAATCAGGCTTCTTTTTCACGAGAAGCCTTTCTTCAAATTTCTTTCCATCGCGCTCCTCGGAGAGTGTTTCCAAGGCGAAGCCCGGCGGCGCGACGGCGGTGCCCGCTTGAATCTGGGGAATCAGCTGTGCGCTCTGCGGATGAACGAGCCGAAATTCCAGCTTCGCTACTTTCTGCAACTGGTCGCGCGCGTCCTGGATCTTCGCGGTGTCGAGCCCGGGGATTTGCACAAGGATTCGATCGGTCCCGACCGGGCTGATAATGGGCTCGCCGCCGCCGAAGTAATCGACTCGTTTGCGAATGACCTCAACCGCCTGGTCGAGCATCGCGGCGCTAATCTGCTTATCCGTCTGTTGCAGGCGGATGAGAAACGAAGTGCCGCCCTTGATGTCGAGGCCGAGAGCGATGTTCTTATCCGGCGGATAAATGGTGGCGAGGCTGAAGCCGACGAGCAGCACCATCAGCACGGTCGCGAGCAGGCGTTTGCGCGCCCCCACATCGGTGGCGAAATACCAGCCGAACAAAAAGAGCAGGACGAGACCGATGAAAAAAGTAAGGGCGGGAGTCATCCGGGTAATCAGCCTTCTTTGACCACCGTGGCGATGGCCGATTTTTCCATTTCAATCTTCACGTTGTCCGCCACCTTCACTATCACCGTGGAATCCTTGACGTTTGCCACCAACCCGTGAATACCCGCGCTCGTCACAATTTTGTCGCCGGTCTTCACCGCCCCGATCATGCGCTGCTGTTCCTTTTGCCGGCGCTGCTGCGGCCGAATCATGATGACATACATGATCACGAGCATGAAGAGCAGCGGAACATAGGTGAAGAGGCTGCCCCCGGGGGAAGTCGTAGGCGCAGCGGTGGTTTGAGCGAAGAAAAGGGCGAGCATAAACGGGAAAGAGGGGGGCAATTGAATCCAAGGCGGCTTTCATTGCAACCGCGTCTCCGGCCAAGACTCAGGTCTCGTTAGCGGCATGCGGTCCCGCCTCCTCGTCGTCCTGCTCGCAGTCGTCGCCCTGGGGCCTTTTCTGGGCAAGGCATTTCACATCGACGATCCGCTCTTCCTTTGGATGGGCGAACAGGTCGCGCTTCATCCGCTCGATCCCTACCGTTTCGAGGTCAATTGGAGCAGTTATCCGCGGCCGATGTGGGACGAAATGCAGAACCCGCCGCTCTGCTCTTATTATATAGCGGCGGTTTTGGCGGTGGTGGGAAAGAGCGAGATCGCCCTTCATGCGGCATTTCTCGTGTGGCCAATTCTGGCCCTCCTCGGCGTTTTTCAACTCGCGCTGCGCTTCAAGGTCCCGCCGCTGCTGGCGGCGTTGCTGACTCTTTTCACCCCCGTCTTCATGGTCTCAGCGACCAATCTGATGTGCGACGTCATGATGCTGGCGTTCTTTGTCTGGGCGATCGAATGCTGGGCGCGCGGGCTCGAAAAAGAAAACTTCGCGCCGCTCTTTCTGGCGGTCGCGCTCGTCGTTGCCGCGACCCTGACCAAGTATTTCGGAATTGCTCTCGTTCCCTTGTTGCT
Source organism: Chthoniobacterales bacterium (assembly GCA_038239645.1). Lineage (GTDB taxonomy): Bacteria > Verrucomicrobiota > Verrucomicrobiia > Chthoniobacterales > UBA10450 > AV69. Next base: position 3,159 of record JBBSEO010000171.1, read on the forward strand.
CGTCTACACTCTCGCGCGTGCTCGGCGCTGGCGTCCCGGGACGCTCCTCCTGCTCATTCCGCTTGGCGTAACGATCGGCTACGAATTTCTGACCAAGGCCGCGTATGGTCGCGGCTTGTTTCTGGCGGCGGGCAACATGGCCTACGGCGCGTGGGACAAATCGCATTTGTCGCTCGGTCCACAGGCGATCGTCGGCCTCTGTTTTGCGGGCGGGTGTCTGCTGACCCAGCTCTTCTTTTTCGGGGCGCGACCGTTCAGCTTGGGAGGCGCCTTGGTCGCCGGTCTGCTCGCGTTCTTTCTCGTGCCGCTCAGTCCGGCCTGGGCGCTGGGCAATAACGCGCCCTTCGTTCGGATTGAAGGCGGAATCTTTGCCGGCGCGGGCGGGTTACTTCTTTTCCGGGCAGCGGAGGATTTTTGGCGGCGTCGCGACGCCGAAGGTCTCCTTCTCGCGCTCTGGATCTTTGGGACATTCATTTTCTCGGTTTTTCTAAACTGGTCGATTACCGCGCGTACAATTTTGCCCATGGCGCCGGCCGTGGCGCTGCTGACGCTGCGCAGCGTGCCGAACCTTTCGCAAGCGCGCGTGATCCTGGGCGTGGGAGCTGCCGCCGTCATTTCAATCGCCCTCGCGGCCGGTGATTTTTCCGAGGCCAACGCATCGCGTCGTGCGGCCGCGGCATTCGGCGAACGTTTCCGCGCCGAGCCGGGCACGGTCTGGTTCCAGAGCCATTGGGGCTTCCAATATTATATGCAGCAGTGGGCCGCGCGGCCGATCAACCTGCTGGATTTCCATTTTGCCTCCGGCGACGTCATCGTCATCCCGGCCAACAACACCGCGATTCGTCAGATCGATACCTCGGCCGTTTTCACTCCAGAGGAAGTTCGATTCCCGCTCGTACCCTGGATCACCACGTTTGCCCGAACCAGCGGCGCATGTTTTTATTCCAGCACGCGTGGCCCGCTGCCGTGGGCGGTCGATTCTTTTCCGCCCGCGCTTTTTTACGTGGCTCGTTTTCGCTAATCGGCCCTCTGATGGACGCGATAACCCCGGACGAAATTATCTCGGAAGGTCGCGAAAGCATTTTGCTCGACCGCAACGCGAGCCTGTCGCATCAGGTCGAGATAAAAATGGAGATTGTGCAGGGTGATTAAGCGCAGCCCGAGAATTTCTTCGGCCTTGATCAGGTGGCGAATATAGCCGCGCGTGAATTGGCGGCAGGCTTCGCACGCGCAACTCTCCGCGATTGGTTTCTCGTCGCGCGCGAACTCGGCGTTTTTCAGGTTCAGCGTGCCAGCGGCGGTGAAGGCGGTCCCATTGCGCGCCAAGCGCGTGGGCAAAACGCAATCAAACATGTCCACACCGCGCGCGATCAACTGGAGCAGTTGCGGTGGCGTGCCGAGGCCCATCGCGTAGCGCGGTTTTTCCGCCGGCAGAAACGGTTCGCTATTCTCGACTGCGCGCATCATTTCCTCTTCCGGCTCACCGACGCTGACACCCCCGATGGCATAGCCGTCGAAATCGAGCGCCACTAACGACTCAGCGCTCTGGCGGCGCAGCTCCGGAAACGTCGCTCCCTGGACGATGCCGAAGACTAGCTGCGTGGCATCGGCATCCTGGCGATGATCCGTTGGCGCAAATCGGCGGGAAGCCGATGCCGCGTCCTGGCATCGCGTCGCCCAGCGCGCGGTCAATTCCGCGCTCTTCGCGGCGTAGTCATATTCGCATGGCCAGGGCGGGCATTCGTCCAGCACCATCGCGATATCGCTGCCGAGCGCGGCTTGAATTTCCATCGCCGATTCGGGCGAGATAAAAGTCGGCGTGCCGTCGAGATGATTTTGAAAATGCACGCCCTCATCGCTAATCTTGCGCAGCTTCGCCAGCGAAAAGATCTGGTAGCCGCCGCTGTCGGTCAGGATCGGCCCGTCCCAATTCATGAAGCGATGCAATCCGCCAAAGTGCCGGATCACCTCCACGCCTGGCCGCACGAAGAGATGATACGTGTTCCCAAGGATGATCGGCGCGTTCAATTCGCGCAGCTCCCGCGGGCTTACCGCCTTGACGGAACCTTGCGTTCCCACCGGCATAAACGCTGGCGTCTCGATCACGCCATGCGGCGTTCGTAAGCGACCGAGCCGTGCTTTTGTGTTCTGATCGGTGGCTCGTAGCTCAAACATCGAGGAAATGATCGCACAGCGCGCAAGCGCACGTCGGGCGCGGCCCCTTTCTCTGGCACAGATCTCTGGTGGAGTCGCCTTGTGCCTCGTTTTTCCGTCGCGATCTGGCAGCGCTTCTCAAACCCGCTGCTGGTGCAGTTCGTCGCTAGCTGGCTCGTTCTCGAATTTTACCAAGAATGGCGGCGCACGAGAGGCAGCGCAATCGACTCACCGCCAAACGCGTAAGAGATTCGAAATGCGCGCAAAAAAATCTTTGC
>JBBSEO010000172.1:0-5540 GCA_038239645.1 Chthoniobacterales bacterium
AAAATCTTCCGCGGATACTCCGGCGAAACATTTTCGTAGAGTTGGTCGTCCACCATGCAGACCGGCGCAGTGCCGCAACTGGCGAGACACTCGACGAACTCGATGGAGAATTTCCCGTCGGGGCTCACGGAAACAGGATTGCGCATGCCGCTCCCGCCATGATCGCGCTCGATCCCAGTCGCCGCGCAAAGCTTCTGCATCACGCGATAACTTCCGGCCATGGCGCAACTCAGGGTGCGACAGACGCGCAGGTGCGTTCTCCCGGCGCGCTCCTGCCGTAACATCGGATAAAAGGTGACCAGCTCGAGAATGTTGATCGGTTGGAGTTCGAGTTTCTGCGCGATCCAGGACATGCCTTCGTCGCTGATGTAGCCGAACTCTTCCTGCCAGAGATGGAGTAAGGGCAGCGCCGCGCTCCGTTTGCGCTCCGCGGGATAATGCGAAATCGCCTCATCGGCTTGGCGCTGAAACTCCGCGGTGATCGTCGCTCTGCTCGAATTCATCATCGCGGGCTGACTATTTGGTCAGCGTGCTCGATTTCGCTTCCACCTTGTCGCCCTTGAACAGAATGGTGACGCTCCCGTTGGCCTGCGTGTAAATGTAGGTTGTCCGCTTCAGCATGAGGAAATTCTTGGCGTCGATCGACGTCGGCGGCCCGAGAATCGATTCCACCTGCTTCTTGCTCATGCCTTCTGCCACCAGATCGACATTGGCTTGTCGCAGGCGTTCGCCGGTGCAGGCGGAAAGAAGGAGAACGCTGAGCAGGGAAGCAAGCAGAACGGAGCGCATTTCTACTGCGTGCCCAGATTCGTGTTCTTGCTGTCGAGCTCGTCGTTCTTGAACGTCACCTCGGCGAAGTTCGTTCCCTCTTCGTAGCGATAGACGGTCTTCTTAAAGATGAGCATGTCCTTGGTTTCAGCGGACGTGGGCGCGCCCATGATCGTTTCGACCTGGGCTTTGCTCATGCCGGTGGTGATCTTGTCGAAATTTAAACGAGTCAATTTCGAACCCGTGGCAGCATTCCGATCGCACCCGGTCAGGCCCAGGACCGCGACCAACATCATCAGTAAAAAACTACGGCTAATCTTTTCCATCATCACCTGTCGCATTCTCCCATGACGAAATCCAGACTTCCCAGAATCGCGACCACATCGCTCATCAGGCAACCGGGAAGGAGCTCGGGTAAAATGCTGAGATTGACGAATGAGGGTGAGCGAATTTTCAGGCGATGCGGCACGCCCCCGCCTTTGCTGTTGATGTAAAATCCCAATTCGCCCTTGGGGTTTTCCGCGCCGAAATAAATTTCGCCCGGCGGCGCCTTCAGCCCTTCGGTCACGACGATAAAATGATGGATCAATTCCTCCATCTTCGTCATCACTCGTGCCTTCGGCGGCAGCATGTTTTTCCAGTCAGCGACGTTGATCGGACCGCTCGGCATCCGGGCGATGACCTGGCGAAGGATGCGCGCGCTTTGCCGCATTTCCTCGATCCGCACGAGGTAACGATCGAAGCAATCGCCCGCCGTTCCGACGACAACTTCAAAATCGTATTGATCGTAATCGAGATACGGATGCTTCCGCCGGACGTCATGCTCGACACCGCTGCCGCGGAGGTTCGGGCCCGAAAGCGCGTAGGCAATGGCGCGGTCGCGCGCGATGACGCCGATGTCCCGTGTCCGATCGACAAAAATGCGATTGCCGGTGAGGAGCTTGTCGCATTCATCCAACTGCGTGAGGAATCCGTCGAGGAACGACTCGAGTCGGTGAATAAAATTCGGGGGCAAATCACGAATCTGTCCGCCGACACGCGTGTAACTGGTGGTGAAACGCGCGCCGGTCAGGAGCTCGCACAAGTCGTAGATCTTTTCGCGCTCGGTGAACGAGTAGAGAAAGACGGTCATCGCGCCGAGGTCCAGCGCCATCGCGCCGAGGCCCATGAGGTGGGCGGAGATGCGCGCCAGTTCGCAACACAATACGCGAATCGCCTTGCCGCGCGGTGGCAATTCCCAGCCCATCAATTTTTCGACCGCGAGCGCGTAGGCGACGTTGTTCGCCAGAGGCGCGAGATAATCCAGCCGATCGGTGTAAGGCACGAACTGGTTGTATTGCATGTTCTCGGCAATTTTTTCGTCGCCGCGATGCAGAAATCCAACGTCCGGCGTCGCTTTCGTAACCAGCTCGCCGTCCATTTCTAAAACGAGGCGCAGGACGCCGTGCGTGGCCGGATGTGATGGCCCCATATTGAGGACCATCTTCTCGCCAATGTCGTCTCCGCCAGGTTGCTGCTCGCGCTCATTACGCAACGCGGCATCGGCGGCCACGATTTTCGTGACCGAGTCAGGATTTTCAATTTCGCGGGTCGAAATAGCCATCAGCGAGCGTGAGCTTATGCTCGCGAGTCAACCCGCCCGCGCAAGCGCAAAACGGGAGTTTTGGTCCGCTCGCCCCCGGCGGAAATCAGGGTGCGGCCGAACCAGGAAAATTTAATAATTGAGACCGCCCTTAAAACCGAAGGCCGCGTAAAATGATCGACCGGCCAGCGGCTTCTTCGTGCGGCAATTGGCCAGCCATGATTTACCGGAGGCGTCGACTTCCGCGTTTTTAGAGCTGCGCAAAATGGTGATGTGTTGCGGCCTGCCGTCTGCACCCGCGGTGAAACCGAGCACGACCGGCGGCGGCGGGACCCGCATCTCTCGGATGTCGCTGGGAATTTCCGGCGGTGCGAGATAGGAAAAATCGTCCGCAGTGGCTGCCGTTGGCATCGATCCTTTTTGCTGGGCAATCGACGTCAGCGCCAGCGCCGCGCTCAAGACAACGAACAACAATCTTTTCATGCGGCGATCGTAGGAAATTTTCCCGCGAACGGCAAGGTGGCGCCTGAATGTGCTCGCCCCGCTTCGCCCGGCTCATTAAGTAAACGACTGATGTCGCAAAAAATCGGACTGCTCTTTGCCGGACAGGGTGCGCAAGTCGTCGGGATGGGCAGAGATCTCGCGGAAAATTTCCCGCGGGCGCGCGAGCTTTTTGAACGGGCGAACGAAATTCTGGGCCGGGAGCTGACGGACGTGATGTGGAACGGTCCGCTCGCTGAGTTGACGAAAACGTCGAACTGCCAGCCCGCTCTCTTTGTGCACGGCCTCGCCTGTCTGGCGGTGGTGCGGGAGTTCGAGTTTCCGATCGCGGCGGCGGCGGGATTGTCGTTGGGTGAACTAACCGCGCACGCCTCGGCCGAGACGTTCAGCTTCGAGAGCGGATTGAAACTGGTGCAGCGCCGGGGCGAATTGATGGAGGAAGCCTGCAATGCGACCACCGGTGGGATGGCGGCAATGATCGGCGCCGATGAAAATACGGCGCGCAACCTCGCGGCGGCGGCCGACGTTGATCTCGCCAACATCAATTCGCCCGGGCAGATCGTGCTCTCGGGCGAGCGGGCGAAAATCGACATGGCTCTCGGCCTCGCGAAGGAATATGGAATTCGGCGCGCGTTGCCTCTCAACGTCGCCGGCGCGTATCACTCACGCCTGATGCAGATCGCCGATGAAAAGTTTGGTCAGGCGTTGACTGAGGTCGAAATACAGACCCCGCGTTTCCCCGTCTTCAGCAACGTCACCGGCGCCGAAGTAAAAACTCTCCCGGCGATTCGCGAGACTTTGCAGGATCAGGTCACGAGCACAGTGCGGTGGGTCGACTGCATGGAGGGGATGTTGGCGCTCGGGTGCGATCTCTTTCTCGAGCTCGGGCCTGGGGCTGTCCTCGCTGGATTATTGCAACGCACGCGCCAAGGCGTGGAGGCGATCTCGGTGGCCGACGTCGCGTCCGCGCAAGTGGCGGCGGAGAGAATCCGCCGCGTCCAGCCATCGGCGAGCTAGTTCGAGAGGCGGTCATTTAGGTTCGCGAAGAATGTCATCGAGTCGCTGGTAACTCACCGCGACGCCTTCGCCCATGCCGGACTCGATCGCTCCGTCGCGCGCTTCTTTCGAGTCGAACAGCATTGTCATCGTGAGCATGGTCTTGCCGTCCTTCTCGGCGAGAGTTGAAGTGACAACGGATTCGCCTCCTTCGAAGCGCTCAGTGTGGACGATCCGCCGCGGCCGGTCGATCACGTGATACTCGCCTTCCATCCCGAACTCGCGGCCCGCTTCCCCGCGCCAGACGTAGCGCCACGCGCCGTTTACTTTCAGATCGATCTCGCACACCGGCATGGTCCAGCCCGGCGGGCCTAGCAGCCAGCGCCGCACCAGCGCTGGCTGAGTGAGGGCGTCGAAAACAAGATCCGCCGATGCATCAAAGCTGCGGGTCATCACGATCTCGCGATCGCCGGAGGGTTGAATGTCGAAGTCGTCTGATTTGGTCATTTTAGTTTTCCTTTCCTGGTCTTTTGTTTTTTCGCTTTCATCTCCTCGAGCAAAACGTCGAGGCGCTGGAAATTTTTCTCCCAAACCTGGCGGTAGCCGTTGGCCCAGGCCGCGACTTGCTGCAGGGCCTCGGGCTTGAGAGCGCAGAAATTCTGGCGACCGTCGCGGCGGCGCTCAATCACGCGGGAGTTCTCGAGGTAAGCGAGGTGCTTGGAGACGGCCTGTTGGGTCATGGCGAAAGGAGCCGCGAGTTCGTTCACCGTTGCGGGCCCGCGGGTGAGCCGGTCGACGATGGCGCGCCGGGTCGGGTCGCAGAGGGCGGCGAGCATGGGGCTGAGTTTATCCACAACCATATGGTTGTATATAATTGCCGTGCGGTCAAGCGCGATCTTTTCCAGAACGCAGTTGCCGAAGCGACGGCGGCCGACGTAGCTTCAAACATGACTATCGCCGACCGCATCGAGGCCGATCTCAAAGATGCGATGCGCGCCAAGAACGCCGACAAACTCAGTGTGCTGCGAATGTTGAAATCAGCGCTGAAAAATGTCGCGATCGAAAAAGGGGGAGCCTCGACCGCGCTCGATGAAGCCGAGACGACGCAGGTAATCCGCAAGCAGGTGAAGCAACGGCAGGATTCGATTGAGCAATTTGAAAAAGGCGGCCGGCCCGAACTCGCGGCGAAGGAAAAAGGAGAAATCGCCGTGCTGAACGCCTATCTTCCGCAGGCGATGAGCGCGGAGGAACTGCAAAAGCTGGTGGCCGCGACGATCGCTGAAACCGGTGCGACCTCGCGCGCCCAGATGGGCGCGGTGATGAAGGCGCTGGGGGCGAAAGTGGCGGGACGGGCCGATGGCAAATCGCTGAGCGCCGAGGTGCAGCGGCAACTTTCTGCCTGAAAATGCTGACGGCGATCATCGTCGCCGCGGGCAGCAGCACGCGTTTCGGCTTCGACAAGCTCTTCGCTGAGCTTGCCGGCAAACCGGTGGTGCAACATTCCGTCGAACAATTCGCCGCCACGAAATCGGTCGAGGAAATTATCGTGGTGATGCGCGAAGAAGGTTTGGCGCGCTTACGGAAACTTCTGGACGGCGCTGGCTTTAGCAAAGTGCGCGCGATCATTCCCGGGGGGAATCGCCGGCAGGATTCGGTCCGGAATGGCTTGGAAAAAGTGAAGACGGAATTCGTG
>JBBSEO010000173.1:0-5487 GCA_038239645.1 Chthoniobacterales bacterium
AAGGACTTGGGCTAGGTGAAGGACTTGGACTAGGCGATGGGCTCGGGCTTGGTGAAGGACTTGGGCTAGGTGAAGGACTTGGACTAGGCGATGGGCTCGGGCTTGGTGAAGGACTTGGGCTAGGCGAAGGACTTGGACTAGGCGATGGGCTCGGGCTTGGTGAAGGACTTGGGCTAGGCGATGGGCTAGGGCTAGGCGATGGGCTCGGACTCGGTGAAGGACTTGGGCTCGGCGTCGGTGTCGGTGTTGGGGTTGGGGTTGGGGTTGGGGTTATTGGTGTGTGAGTCGGGGTTCCTTTCAGCGCAGCAACTGCCAGATCGATTTTGTTCGGATCGATCAGAAGAGTTCCGCCGCCAGCGAGGTCCGTAACGTAGAACTGGCCGCTCTGCTTCTCCCTGACCTGTTCGGCGATGAGCAAGGCAATAAGGTCTTCGCTCCCGAGCGGATGAATGAAGCCGGTAATGAGGAGGGAACTGGCCATGATCTCCGAGATATCGACGTCAAACGGGGCGGGCAGGCTGGTGGCGTTCGCCGGCACGACGATTTCCTGACCAGCATGAATTTCCACGTATTCTCCTTCGTGGCCTGTGAGGTAGAGGCGCGCTCTACCTTCGAGGACGATGAACTTGGTCGGCGAGCCCGGATGATATTCCATCATTACGGTTGTGCCCGTGATTGCCGCCGTCACCGCTGCAGTATTGATCCTGGCCCCGCCGGAATTCTTCGGGACGCGCAGGAGAATCGCGCCGTCCTTCAGGTCCATCGATCGTGTTCCCTCGTTGAAGCTAAAAATGGTGTTCGCGCCCAGGCGCGTAATGGTGAGATCGGTAAACGTCAGTTCCGTGCGCGACTCAACGCCCGTGCGCACGGCAGTTCTGTCGCGGACTGGATCGTTCACCTGCGCCGGCTTCGGGGCGGCGGCCTGCGGCAGCAAATTGACATCCTTTACGATTTGCGTGACGCGGGCTTCCTTTAAGTTTGCGCCGTGACTGATGCCGGCGAGAAGAAACGCAGTGGAAAATGCCGCCGCCATCCGGCGACCCTTGGCCGAGAAAACCCTGAAGAGAAACATAAGCTAGAACTTAACGGTTAGTGCGAAAGCGCCCCCGATGTTACCAACTTGATAGTCGAAAACGCTTTGATTGGATTGATTAAAAGCATAGGTGCCGACGACACTCGCCATCAGCCAGTCCCGAACGCGGTAGTTGGCGGTGAGAGAGAGGATTTCGCTCACGTCCTGCCGATCGCCCTGGTAGTAATCTTTGAAAATCACACGCACCCCCGCATCCGCGGAAAAGGCGCGGCTGAATTGCACCGCGTAATCGGCGTGGAAATCGAAGTCGTTACGGCGCGGTTCTTCATGATCGGCGGCGAAACTAAGATTTGTTAGGAGACCGACGTTCAATTGCATGGCCCGGCCAAAGTTCAGCGGGAGGTCAGCGGAAAGGATGACCGAATTGTTCTGGTAAAATTCGTTAAAGTTATCGTCGGTCAGGCGATTGAAATCATAGCGCGCGCGCAGAGTGAGATTGTGGAGCTGCGGCAGATACCAGACGAGGCCGGCGATGACATCGAGGCTGGTAAAGTTAAACTCGTTGTAACGATCGTAGTAGAAGAGTTGCTGCGACACCATGATCTCGCCATAGAGGGTTTGCTTCAGGCGCGGTTGATAGGAGGCAATGAAGGCCGGCGCGAAAACGAAGTCTCCGCGTTCGTCCGTCCGAGCCAAGGCGACGTTGGAGGTGAAATAGCCGGGTAGAGAAACCGCCAAGGTGAAGGGTTTATATTCTTCCTGCCGTTTCAAGACGGCTTGGACGCCGAGGTCTTCGTCATTCGCGGTCGGCGCGGCATACCCCATCGACTCGCCGTTTTGGTTCACCGTTTGCCCCACCGGCAGCCCGGGGTCGGTGCGGAATAGTTGCGAACGATCGACGGCCTGGCTGCTTTGCCCGTTAACGGTCAAAGGGGAAAACGCCGAGCTGAAAAAGATGAGCGCGATGCCGGAGGTCTTGAGCATAGTTCGGGAATAGCCAGAAAATGTTGGTTTTGCCGCACCAGCCATTCCCCGTCAAGCCTTAAGCGCCAAAACCGGGCCATAAAGGCCATTAATTTTTCTTTCGCCCGCGGAATATGGACGGAAAGGACTAGATACCCAGCAGCTCGCGCTGCCACCGGGCGAGCATGGCCTCGGCTCGTTCCCGGACGGCGGCGATTGCGTCGATTGTGGCCCGAGGCGCGATGAACGAAGGATCAATTCCGAGTTCGCCCGCAACCTTGTCGCGCCGGGCTCGCATCGCTTCGGCGGCGCGTTCCATCTCGCGCGTCGGGCGTTCGCCACGTTTCCGCTCGAAGATCGGCCAGGCCGCTTCCGGCAATTGCAGGGCGCCCTGCCACGTCTCACGAAATTCTCGCGCGCGGCGACCGGAAAAATGTCGATAGTTCGGCGCGCCGCCCGTCGCCGCGAGATGCGACGCCTCGAGCAGTTGCTCGTTGCGCAAAACGTGAAATGCCGGTCGATCAGCCAGCGCCGCTTCGTGGTCGCGCCAGGTCCAGAGCGCGCGCAGGACTGCCGCTTCCAACCCGCGCACGAGGCCCGACCCGCGAATGCGCCATGCTTCCGCGCTATCGCGTTCACGATCGACCGCCGAGATCTGGATCGCGCGTTCGCATGATTGCCGGAACCAATCGAAACGGCCACGTGCCTTGAGCTCAGATTCAAGTGTGGCGGCGATCGGCAGAAGGTAGTGCGTGTCGTTGCGCGCGTATTTTTCCATCTGCGACGAGAGCGGTCGCAGCGCCCAGTTCGCTTTTTGCGATCCCTTGGTCAAAGTCACTTCGCAGAATTTGAGCACGAGCGCTGCGTAGCTAAACTCGCGCTCGCCCAGCAGACGCGCGGCGATCGAAGTATCGAAGATGCGCGTCGGCTGGAAATTGAGCGCTCTGCGCAAAAGGCGAAGATCGTAATCCGCGCCGTGGAGCACGAGTTCCTTGCGCCCCAGCACCTCGGTCAGGGTCGAGAGGTCGAGGTTCGCCAGCGGATCGACGAGGAAATCGTCGTCCGGCACGCTGATTTGCAGGAGACAAAGCTTCTCGCGGTAACAATGGAGACTGTCCGCTTCGGTATCGGCCGCGATCCGCTCGTTTTTTTCCAGTTGCGGCAACAACTCCGCGACGGCTGCTGGGGTCGCAATCATCGCAAACCTGCCAGGAGAAGCTCAGCGTTGGTCTTTGTCGCGGCCAGATTCGACAACAAAATCTCCATCGCCTCCATCGGGGGCAATGCCGCCATCGCTTTTCGGAGTAATTGCACCCGCTCGTATTCGTCCGGGTGATAGAGCAGGTCTTCGCGACGGGTCGCCGTTTGCAGCGGTTGAATCGCGGGATAGAGACGCTTCTCCACCAACCCGCGATCGAGGTGCAGCTCCATGTTTCCCGTGCCCTTGAACTCCTCGAAAATGACCTGGTCCATTCGGCTGCCGGTATCGACCAGCGCCGTCGCCAGAATAGTCAGGCTTCCGCCCTCTTCCACGTTGCGGGCCGCGCCGAAAAATCGTTTGGGTTTCAGGAGCGCCTTCGCTTCCACGCCGCCGGACATGATCCGGCCGCGACTGGGTTGAAGATTATTATAGCCACGTGCCAGGCGAGTGATCGAGTCGAGCAGAATTACGACGTCACGGCCTTGCTCGACCAGGCGTTTCGCGCGCTCCAGGACCAACTCCGCCACCTCAATATGGCGCTGCGAGGTTTCATCAAAGGTGGAACTGTAAATCTGGCAATCGACTTCGCGCCGCAGATCGGTCACTTCCTCCGGGCGTTCATCGACGAGGAGAATAATCAAGTCGATCCGCGGATGATTGACCCGGATCGCCTTGGCAATCTCTTTCAAGAGGATCGTTTTCCCGACTCGCGGTGGCGCCACGATCAGGCCGCGCTGACCCCGCCCGAGCGGGGCGAGCAAATCGACCGCGCGCGCACTGACCGACATGGTCGTGTTATTCTCAAGCATGATTCGACCTTCGGGATAGAGCGGCGTCAGATTTTCGAAGTCGGTTTTTTCTTTCCAGTCCGCCGGCGGCACGCCTTCGACCGCGAGAACCTCGTCGACCATAAGCGATCGTTCCCGGTCGCGTGGCAACCGAAGTTTCACCCGCAACGATTGCCCGGGCCGCAAATGAAGCTGCTGCAGGAGCGTGCGCGGCAAACCGACGTCTTCCGGGACGGGCAGGAAGTTGCGCTCCGGCGCGCGTAACATCGGGAACCCTTCGCCGAGCGAATCGAGCAGTCCGCTCATGATCACCCGCGTGCCGGCATTCAACGCCGCCCGCGCTAAATCGAGAAACAAGTAATGGCGGGTCCGCGACGGATGAACGAACAACCCAAATTTCTGCGCGAGTTCGGCCAGCTCTTCCGACGGCAACGCCCGCGCGTGATTGAGATCGATCTCTTCGACCGGCGGCGCTTCCTTTTCCAGCGTCCTCGGCGAAAGCTCTGCCTCCTCGGCCGCGACCGGCGTTACTTCGCCGTCCATAATTCCGTTAGCATCCTGGCCTGTTCTTCCAGCAAAGTAAGTCCGCCGTTATTCCAGACGACGTGGGTCGCTCGGCGCATTTTCTCTGCCAGAGGCATCTGGGCCGCGATCATGGCACTGGCTTCCTCTTTCGTTAGTCCGGTCCGGTTCATCAGCCGCGACAACTGGATCTCGCCGCCACACGCGACCACGACCACGCGATCGCAGAGGGCGTCGCCACCCGTTTCATAGAGCAAAGGAATATCAGCACAAAAAAAAGAAGATCGATGCGTGGCCGCCTCGCCGCTCCAACGCTCGCGAATGCGGGGATGAAGAATTTTCTCCAGCGCCTGCCGCCGGGCCGGCGCCGCGAAGACAATGGCGCGAAGTGCCGCGCGATTCAACTTCCCATTTTGGTCGAAAATCTCGTTGCCAAATTCGGTCCGAATTTCCGCGATCGTTCCCGCATCGTCACGGCTCAATTCGCGCGCCGCTTCATCGGCATCGAAAAAATGCGCGTCCGGCAGAAACGACCGCAGGGCGCGCACAAAACTACTCTTGCCGGTGGAAATCCCACCGGTGATTCCAATTGCTGGCATGAATGGGCGCGTGCAACGCGCGGACGGTTAAAATGATTACTGGCCGGAAGTCTCGGCCGGCTTGGGCTTCGGCATCCGCGAAGGGCGCATCTCGATCGCGCGCTGGTGGCTGGGATTTTCGCACCAATGCCGCTCGCTTTGCGACAACCTTTGCCGTTGCCCGCAATCGTCGCAGACAAAAACTTCCTTCTTAATAAGTGCCATATCGGTGCAACAGCGGATTGCCGCGAACACTTCTCCGAATATTTTTGGAAAAAGCCAAGCACTAATTCAACGCGGCTGGAAGAACCTCTCCGGTCGTCGTCACGTGATCGCGCAAAGCGCCAGCAAGCCGATCGCGACTAACACGATCCACGCCAGGTGTTTTCCGCGCGATCCGCC
>JBBSEO010000174.1:0-5487 GCA_038239645.1 Chthoniobacterales bacterium
CAGGATGTAATCGTCCATCTTGAGCCCGCTGAGGAAGCCAAGAGCCTCGGTGATAGCCTTCCCGAGTCATCGCCGTCCCGCTTATCATCGACATGGTGGTCGCGATTTTGTCGACCAAAATTACCATTTATCTGGGGACGTCCCCTTGCTGCCTCCGTCCGTGCCCCCCGCCGACGGGAATGTGGGCCGTGCTGCACGAGGTACGCTCGGAGTATGTGCAGCTCATGGTAGCTCTCTTTCGTCTGATTGCTGGACCAGGAAGGTGGTCGATCGATGCGGTTTTGGCCCGCAATAGAAAACGAGAAATCGGACCACCTGAAGCCAGACTCCGTTACACCGAACCGGCCCAAGTCTGAAATATCTTCGACGGTAATTACACATCCCAATGAACACAGAAAGAAGAGACATATGATTACATTCAAACCTTACGCGATATTGATGTTGAGCCTCGCAACGACGGTGGCGTTCAGTACACTATCCGCCCAAAACGATACTTCTCCACAGGACGCTAAGGCCGGCTACGGTTCTGCTGTTGCCTCGCCGCAGCCAGGCACTGTGAACACGGAGGCAGACTCGTCAACATTGGGAAAGGGAACGATTGAGGTGAAGCTGACCGAGTTTAAAATCGATATGCCCCACTCGGTCGGCGCCGGTGCTACCATCTTCAAAGTAACAAACACGGGCAAAGAAACCCACGGTTTCGAGATCGAAGGCCAGTGCAGTTGCCAGTCTGGTGCTCAGCGGAAGAATTTACCTATATACTGGAGGCGAGGGGAGTTGAACCCCTGTCCTCAAAGCGGTCCGCGCAAACATCTACATGTGTATCCGGTGCTTATTTTTAAGGAGCCAAACGATGCATCGGCACACTGCCGACTCCCGAGCGTCCGCGAAATTCCTTCACCGTCCGGCGCGGTCACTCCGCCGTCCGATTAGCCTGCTGTCCTCGTTTGGCGCCGTAGCAGGCGTCCAGTGCCAAACGTCACGGTCAATTAAGCCGCGAGAGCGAGATCTTGGTGATCTGCGTTTATTTGTTTTGGTCCGGATTTTAACGAGGCCAACGAACCATCCTCGACATGCCGTCTGCGCTTCAAACTTCAAGTCGAAGCCAGTACGCCCCCGTTTATGAGAGAGGTTACAGCATAACCCTCTGCGTTCGTCTTTCAACTCGCCCGGCCCGGTCAGCGAAAGTCTCCGATCGATCCGGCGACCAGCGCTGACTAGCGCCTACTGGTTACTCATGGCGCTCGAGAGACTGAGCAACTCGGTCACCGCCGCCACCGCCTGCTGCGTCGCGATTCCCTGCCCGGTCGGCGACGGTCGTTCCGGGGTGCCATAGTATGTTCTGCTAATTTCAACCTCGCCCCATGGTGTTGTCTGTTTGGACGTTCGCCGCGCTTCCTCCTCCAGCGCAGCTTTGCTCGCGGAGAGCGGATACAATTTTGTCACCTGGGGCGGGAAAAGCCGAAGTGCGCCCGCCGTCCCATTCCAAAGTCCGCGGAGATCGCGCACTTTGTCCAAGTGCGGCTTGCAACGATGTATCCGCTCGAACCTAATCAAGTAAAGCGAGCCACTGTTTCGCGGCTTCGTCCGGCTTCAGCTCCGGCAGATTTTTGGAATAGTTTTCAATTTTCGCGCCAACATCTTCTGCCAGCGGCGGTTGAATCGTGCGCTTGCCGGTCTGCTCCTCCAGCTTTTGTAAAGTGGCGCAGCCTCCTGGTAGGGCTGGGCCCACGTCGAAGCCGAAATCAGGCACAAAACTCCCAGCAGAACACGCGACGCCACGCGTCCTCCCGCAGGAAGGAACGAGGGGGAACTCACGCGAGGCCGAGAGTAGCGGGACAAAATCCTGAGTCAATCTGCATTCCGCCGATGCCCTCGAACCGCGGCGACTGCGCGGCAACGAATGGGTTCGTGTGCCGCTCAAGGCCGCTTGAGCTATCGTAGACGATGCGTTGGAATTTCAGCAGTCGCGCCCTCGAACTCTCTGGCGGCGACGCGCTCGTGCTTTCTATTCCGAAGAGCGGACGAACCTGGCTACGAACTTTCGTTACCGCCTACTTCGCCGCGCAGACCGGTCGGGCATTTTCGCTCGAGCTAACGGATAGGCACGATGCGGAAATCCCTCGCATCGTTTATTCGCACGATCGATTTGAACAGCGAACAAAAGGGAACGGCTGGGATCGCGTTCGCGGAAAATATCTCGTCCCGCCCACGCAGACGAAATCTCCCATCCTCCTGCTCGCTCGTGATCCGCGCGACGCTTTCGTTTCCTATGCCGTCCAGCTCACGCGGCGCAATCCTGCGACGCCGGAAGTGATTAAGCAGATGGCGACGAGCGAGCTTTTGCATCACCCGCGGTTCGGAATTGCGGCGATGGTGGAGGTGATGAACGGATGGCTCCGTGAGTTCGGGCGACGACCGCATTTCAGCCTCGTCCGCTACGAGGACTTGCGCGCGGACCCGGAAAATCTGCGCGAAGTCCTGCGCGCCATCGGCCAGACATCGGTGGACGATCAGGCCTTCGCCTCCGCGCTCGAGTTTTCTACCTTCGAGAACATGCAGCAGTTGGAAGCGCGTGGCGCTTTCCTCTCGAAAATGTTGCAACCGCGCGACCGCAACGACCCCGAATCGTTCAAGGTGAGGCGCGGGAAGGTCGGCGGTTTCCGTGAGTATCTCACCGGCGAAGACCAGCGTTACGCCGCGGAAGTTTGCCGTCAGCTCGACGCGCGTTTCGGCTACGAGGCCGACTAACGCAGCGGCCGCGCGACGAGAATGCCGGTGTCGGCGCGGTAACGATGAAGATAACTGGAGAGCTTCGCCTCGACGATGACGCGTCCATAGTTATGCGGAGCCGACGCATGCATGAAATACAGGCCATCGGGCCGTCGCAGCGCCAGCCCAACGTGCGACGTCGCACGCATCGACCCGCCGTCGCGGGCAATAATTCCGATGATATCGCCGCTGTGCAATCTCGATTCGATGCCCGCGACACGACTGGTCGGAATCTCGTAAAGCGGCCGTGAACTGACGCGCCCTTCCATTTGCGCCAGCGGGCGAAGCAGAGCGCGATTCGCGGCGAGATAACGATAATTCCGCCAGCCGACGGTCATCTCGCGGGCGGAATGCGGCACACTCACACCACCAAGGGAGCGCGTCAGATCTTCGACCAAACCGCGCCGATTGTTATCGTAAAGCCAATCTTCCAGGTAATGGAGCCGGGAGAGATATTCCCCGCTGCACTCGCCGCCGCGATAGCGATCGAGCTCGATGAAGTGCAACATCTGCTGCGGCGTCCACTCCGTCTCCGGTCCGTTGAGCATGCGCGCGAAAGCCAAAGAAATCTCGAAGAACGTCCAGCAATCGACGCCATTGAGATTCATCGACGCCGCCTCCACCCGATTGTCGATCTCGAGCGTGAAACCCCGATAGCGCGTTCCGATCAACGCCTGACCGACGGCGGCGGTACGTTCCCCGATCGGCAACGCCGGCCAGTTGTCGGCTTTCGCCCGCGCCACCAACTGGTTAAAACGATCTTCGCCTTTGAAAACAGTGCTGAAAGGAAGCGCACGGGCGTTCCCGACGAGGGCAAGCAGTGAGAGCAAAATCAGAAATCGCGAACGCATTGAGGCAAAGTTAGCGCAATCGAACAGAGCGCAACCCGTGCCATTCTTCCGCTCGTAATCGCGAAGGCTCATCGTACCTTCGCGCGTGCACGATTTGTTCAGCGAAAGCGAAGCTGAAAATGTGAAGCGGGCGAGCCAGACTGCCCCCTTGGCCGCGCGGATGCGGCCCCGATCACTCGAGGAATTCGTCGGGCAGGAACACATCCTGGCACCGGGGAAATTATTGCGCCGTGCGATCGAGGCCGACCGAATGCCTTCGATCATTTTGTCCGGGCCGCCCGGGACCGGGAAAACAACGCTCGCCCAAATCATTGCCGCAATGACGAATGCCAGGTTCGAGCGCCTAAGCGGCGTCGAAAGTAATGTTGCTGACATGCGAAAAGTCGTCGCAGCCGCGGCCGGTCGCATCCGCACCAGCGGGCAGAAAACGATCGTTTTCGTCGACGAAATCCATCACTTC
Source organism: Chthoniobacterales bacterium (assembly GCA_038239645.1). Classification (GTDB taxonomy): domain Bacteria; phylum Verrucomicrobiota; class Verrucomicrobiia; order Chthoniobacterales; family UBA10450; genus AV69. The sequence goes on from JBBSEO010000174.1 coordinate 4,084, forward strand.
AATAAATCACAGCAGGACATTCTGTTGCCCGATGTTGAAAGCGGAAACCTGCGTTTGATCGGCGCGACCACCTACAATCCATTCTTCTACGTCAACAGCGCGCTGGTTTCGCGCTCCCTCGTTTTCCGTCTGGAAGCCCTCAGCGTTGCCGAGTTGGAACGACTGATTGATCGCGCACTCGCCGACCAGGAACGCGGCCTCGGAAACTTTCGCGTGAAGATCGACGCCTCAGCGCGAGAGCACCTGGCGAAGCTAAGCGACGGCGATGCGCGCAAATGTCTGAACGCACTGGAAATCGGAGTTCTGACCACGCCCGCGGGAGAAGACGGCACTGTGCATTTCTCGTTAGTCGTCGCGGAGGAAAGCATCCAGCAAAAGGCGATTGTCTACGACAAGAAAGGCGACGCGCACTACGACACGATCAGCGCCTTCATCAAAAGCATGCGCGCGTCCCAGGAAGACGACGCCATCTACTGGCTGGCCAAAATGCTGCACGCCGGCGAAGATTCGCGCTTCATCGCCCGCCGGATGGTCATCTTCGCGAGCGAAGATGTCGGGCTGGCTGATCCACAGGCGCTGCCCCTCGCTGTCGCCACCCAGCAGGCGGTAGAATTCGTCGGCATGCCGGAAGCACGAATCTCGCTCGCGCACGCGGCGGTTTATCTGTGTCGCGCCCCCAAGAGCCGTGAATCCTATGATTTGTTAGGCGAGACGGCGGAGCGCGTGGCGCAGGAGCAAACCGAGCGCGTGCCGGAAGAGCTGAAGAACAAGCACTTCCCCGTTAACCCGACCGGCGACGGGTAGACCTTCGCTACTTCGGAACCGGTCGCACCATGAATTTGCCGGTGTAAGGACATTTAATCACGGCGCCGTAGGGATTGTTCTCCGCGGCCGTTCCTAGTCCGAGGTGAAGGGCGATCGACTTCCGGGATGCAGGTCGGAGACAGCGCGCACAAGGTTTGAATCAAACGCCGATTCGACTTTGGTTTGGATGATTGGACGTTTGAGCCGTGGCCGCGCCGAAGTCCCTGAAAGACAAACTGCATCCGCGCCTGCTACAGTGGTTTTTCGCCACCTATCCGAGCTTCACCCACGCGCAGGAGCTTTGCGTGCCAGCCGTGCTTGATGGCGAATCGATTCTGCTCACGTCGCCCACGGGGAGCGGAAAGACGCTCGCGGGATTCCTGGGGGTGTTCGACGCGCTCCTCCGCGAACTGGAGGCGACGAAGCGGATCGAGGGCGTACGCTGCATCTACGTTTCGCCGCTGCGCGCACTCGCTTACGACATCGAGAAAAATTTGCGCGCGCCGATTCAGGCGATGGGTCTCGAGAAGGAATTGCGCCTTCACCTGCGCACCGGCGACACCAAGGCGAGCGAGCGGGCGAAGTTCCGAAATCGGCCGG
>JBBSEO010000175.1:0-5457 GCA_038239645.1 Chthoniobacterales bacterium
ACCGCGCTGAGATCGAGCGTGCTGCTCATTTCGGGTCCTTGTCGTGCGACCACTCGTTCTCGCTGTCGGCCAAAAATTGCTGGAGAACATCGAACCGCACTTCGCCGTAATTCAGCGCGTAACGTAATTGCCCATCTTTGAAAACCCAAGTCGTCGGAATCCACGAAATCGGCAGCCCGAGGAATTGCTTCATCTTGTTTTCGCCGCTCCGCGGACCGGGATCGGAGAGGACAGAAATGTTTGGCAATTTCGTCAGCGCGAATTTATCGAGCATCGCTGTCCCATCTTCGCCGTTGTTCCAGACCGAAACGAAAACGAACTTCGTCTGCGGATTTCCCTGCACGATCTTGTTCCAGCCGCCGCTTTTCAATTCGGCCTGGCAATTTGAACACCAGGGCGCCCACAAATGGACAACGGTGAGGCCGGGCGCCTTGATCGTTTCGCGCAGCTGTTCTTCGGCCGGCGCGCCCAGCGTCATGGTCGCCGCGGAGGCAAAGAGGAAAATGAAAGAGAGCAGTTTCGTCATAAAAGGCGCGCCGTCGCACGAGGCGCAACCGTCCATTATCGGGAAAAACCTGCTCGACTCAAGAATTCAACGTTTCGAAGCCCGGTTCGGGACGAGGAAATGCGTCGCGCGGAAGAGTTGACCGCGCCTGTGATTGAACATAAGGTGGCAGCCCGTTTCCGCTGGACAATCGGCTGTCGATCGTGACAGCCGCCAAGGCTCCGAATAATTCGAAGTCCCGGCGCGCGACCAGGCCTGAGGAGGCCGCTATTTAACTATGGTTCAAATGCAGGAATTACTCGCGAAATCATACCGCGAGTTCCGTGAAGGCAGCATCGTCAAAGGACGCGTGCTCGAAATCCGTCCCCGCGAAGTGCTGGTGGACATCGGGTATAAATCCGAGGGCGTCATTCCCTCTGCTGAGTTCGACGACGTCGACAGTCTCGAAGTCGGCGACGAAGTGGACGTGTTGCTCGAGCGCCTCGAAAACGACGAGGGCATGGTCGTGCTTTCAAAAGAGAAAGCCGCTTACCGCCAGAACTGGAACAAGATCGCCGCGGTTTTCGCGGGCGACGGCCTGATCAAGGGCAAAGTGAAGTCCGTCGTCAAAGGCGGATTGATGGTGAACATCGGGGTCGAGGCCTTCCTGCCCGCTTCCCAGATCGATATTATTCCGCCGAAAGACCTCCAGCAGTTCGTCGGCAACACCTACGATTTCAAGATTGTCAAAATTAACGACGATCGGCGCAACGTCGTCCTCAGCCGGCGTGAGATCATTGAACAGGAACGCAGCGAGAAACGGCAGAAATTCCTTGAGAGCGTGAAGGTCGGCGACCGCGTCACCGGCACGGTCAAAAATCTCACCGACTTCGGCGCCTTCATCGATCTCGATGGCATGGATGGCTTGCTCCACATCACCGACATGACCTGGGGTCGCCTCGGGCATCCCAGCGAAATGGTAAAAGTCGGGCAGCAGCTCGAAGTGGTCGTGCTCGATATCAACAAGGAGAAGGAACGCGTCTCGTTAGGCTTGAAGCAAACCCAGAAAAATCCGTGGGACCAGATCGAAGAGCGGTTCCCGGCTGGTCAGCGCGTCAAAGGCAAAATTACCAATCTCGTCCCCTACGGCGCTTTCGTGGAACTAGAGGAAGGCGTGGAAGGTTTAATTCACGTTTCCGAGTTGTCGTGGACGAAGCGCATCATGCGTCCTTCCGATATCCTGAGCGTGGGCCAGGAAGTCGAAGCGGTCGTGTTGGGCGTGAACAAGGACGAGCAGAAAATTTCGCTCGGCCTGCGCCAGCTCGAAACCAACCCGTGGGATGAGATCGAGAAGAAGTTCGAGATTGGCAGCACGGTGAAGGGTCAGATTCGCAACATGACCGCCTATGGCGCGTTCGTGGAACTGGCGGATGGCATCGACGGCATGATTCACGTCTCGGATTTGAGCTGGACGCGAAAGATCAATCATCCGAGCGAAGTCTTTAAGAAGAACGACGAAGTCGAAGCGCAGGTCATCGACATCGACAAGACCAACCAGCGCATCAGCCTCGGTTTGAAACAACTGAGCGAAGATCCTTGGAAGAACATCGATCAGAAATACAAGATCGGTGACCTGGTGAACGGAAAAGTGACGAAGCTCGCCAGCTTCGGCGCGTTCGTCCAGCTCCAGGACGACATCGATGGTCTGGTTCACATTTCGCAACTGAGCGAGGACCACGTCGCCAAGGTGAAGGACGTGCTCAAGGTCGGCCAGGAAGTCGAAGCACGCGTGATTAAAGTCGACAAAGTCGAGCGTCGTATCGGTCTCTCGATCAAGGCGGCGAATTACTCCGAAGAAGAGTTGCGCAAGGAATCGGAAGCATTCGATACCCTTCGCCCCGGCGAAGACATGGTCGGCCTCGAGAAAGCGTTTGCCGCGGCGGAAGAAGATTATCGGCCGGGCGAAGGCAAGAAAGAAAAGAAGACTAAGTAGTCGTCGTTGGCCGACCGACCGCTGATCCTATTTGCCCCGGGTGCCGGCGCGCCCTCTTCGCATCCCTGGATGCGGGCGTGGCAGGAGCGGCTGGGCGCGCTCGGTGAGGTAAAGTCTTTCGACTACGATTACATGCGCGAGGGACGGAGACGCCCCGATCCTTTGCCGGTCCTGGTCGCCGCGCACCGCGCCGCTCTCCTTTCCCTTCGAACGTGCTCGGATGCTCCATTATTTTTGGCCGGCAAGAGTATGGGCGGCCGGATAGGCTGTCATCTCGCCTTGGAAGAAAATGTCGCTGGTATAATTTGCTTTGGTTACCCACTTTGCGGCGGTGGCAATCCCACCAGATTGCGCGACGAAGTATTGCGCCAACTCGCAACACCTATTCTCTTCCTTCAAGGAACGAGAGACCCACTTTGCCCGCTCGAGCGTCTCGCCCAAGTTCGCTTGCAAATGAGTGTTCCCAATGAATTACACGCGGTGACCGATGGCGATCATTCACTTCGCGTGCCCAAAAAAAATCATCCGTCCCAGCAAGAGATAGATTGCGAGATCTTCCACGTGATCGAGAACTTTATCGCGAGTCGCCGCCGCAATCTCGCCACCTCCCATCCTGTGTCGTCATAGCGGACTCCGGCTTTTTTTACTAAGGTTCGCAAATCCCCCAGCGATCTCTATTCCCGGCAAGCCAGCAAACCTGCTCCCGCAACCAGCTCGGCCGGCGGCCGCAATCGCTTCTTCTCAAGGGAATCTACGGAGTCAATCCCATGCGCCGGATTAAATCACCATAGCGCGGATCGCGACGAAGGTTCTCAAATTGCAGCCGCCAGGTAATGGCCGATAGGTCCGCGTTGCGCTGCTCAAAATCTCTTTCCAGCCACGCAAAAGCTTCGTCCCGATCGCCCAGACCCTCGCAAATCATCGCGAGATGCTGCCCAATTACTTCACCCTTCGCATACTTTTCCTTGAGTTCCTGCAAGATGGCCCGGGCCTCATCGCGCCGTCCCGCCAGGGCGTAGAGGAAAGCTAATAGCCCACGCTGGGGCGCGGACCTCTGCGTTAGCTCTACTACTTTCTCCCGCTCCGCAATCGCTTCCGCATAGCGCTTCTGTTTGAAGTAGGCTAGGCCGAGCCAATCGTGACCCGCGGGGTGGTTCGGATCTAGTTCGATAATTTTCTGGCATTGCTCAATCGCCGCCTCCGTCTCGTTCTTGAGAAGAAGAACGATCACCACATTGGCGCCGATAATGGGTGAAAGAGGATCAAGTTCCTGGGCTCTTTTGATCTCCTTCCAGGCTTCATCCAGTTGACCCCTTACCAATAGAGAATTGCAAAACCAGTGGTGCGCCGTGGCGTAATTATCGTTCAGGCTAATCGCCCGGCGGTATTCCTGTTCAGCCTCTTTCCAGCGCCACATCTGCTCATAGGCAAAAGCGGAAGAAGTATGCGCTTCCGCTAATGAATCATCGAGCTGAAGGGCTCGATCGGCCGCGGCTCTGGCCTTCTGCATTGCTTCACTCGTCGGAACGCCGGCATAATGCCCCAGGATCAGATAAGAGTCGGCCAGTCCGGTGTATCCCAAAGCGAAGGCGGGATCGTGGTCGAGCGCTTGCTGAAATTGAGCCATGGCCTGCCTGATTGCGTCCGGCGTCCGCTTGTTCCAGAAATAGCGTCCTCGCAGGTAGCATTGATATGCCTCGGCATTGGTCGTATCCCGCTTGACCAGGCGCCGCTGCTCTTCGCCTGATAGCCTCAACTTTAGCTTTTGTGCGACTTCCTGTGCGATCGCCTGTTTGACAGCGACCACGTCCGCGATTTTGCGATCATAGCCGCCGCCCCAAAGCTGTGCGCCCGTGCCGGTATCGATTAGATCGACCTGCACGCTCAGCGCATTCTGCATTTGCCGAACCCTGCCCGTTAAGACTGCGCCCACGTGTAACTCTCGACCGATCCGCCGCGGATCAATCTCCTTGCCCTTGTAGTGAAAGGCGGTCGAGCGCGCGATCACTTTCAGCTGCTGTAACTCGGTCAAGCTATTGATTAGCGCCTCAGAAATCCCATCAGCCAGATACTCGGCGTTAGGATCGTTACTCGCGTTCTCGAATGGTAACACCGCGATCGAGCGACTATTTTTCTGCGCTCTGCCCGCATTCATCCACGGAATCTCCGTCCGGAAAATGAAAAGAGCGGCGGCGGCAAGCAAGCTCAGCCCGATAATTACGGGACCTCGCGATCGTATCGTTTTCGCGCCCGGAACCAAGCTTTCGATTTCTCCCGCCTTTCCCAATGAACATTTTCGCGGCTGCTCCGGATTGCCGATCTCGCTCGTATAAAAATTGACGAGCGAGATTTTGCGGCGGTGTTTTACTTCGTACGTGCCGAGCTCGTGCAAATGCGGATTCCATCGTGGAAACGGCGCGAGATCATCCGCCACACGTCGCGACAGAAGAATGTGACCGGCATCGCCGCAATCCATGACGCGTTGCGCCATGTCGACGCCGGCGCCGGCCACGTTCGACCGATCATTGACGTCGATTATTTCGTTTACCGGGCCGCTGTGAATTCCCATCCGAAGTTTGATCTCGGGATGGCTCTTCATCGCCGCGCTAATCTCCGTGGCGCACTGCATCGGCGCCTCCGGGTCATTGAAAAAGACGAGCAGCATTCCGTCGCCGGTGGGAATGCGAATGAATTTTCCCTCCGCTCCTGCGCGCTGAAAACGCGGGGTGTTTTTTACAAGTCGGGTCAGTTCGGCCATCACCCGGCTTTGCTCGGTGATAAGCAGCATGGAATATCCCACCACGTCCATGTTCAGGACGTGCGCGATCTCCACCTTTGCCTCGGTAGCCATCGACCAGCGGTTGCCTAACCGTCAAAGAGAGTCCGCCCTCCCGGCGAGTGTGGCAAGTCTGTTACCAGTCGGACCGAAAAATTAAAATTCAGCGCTGCCCGGGGTGCGCGCAAACGGGATGACGTCGCG
>JBBSEO010000176.1:0-5451 GCA_038239645.1 Chthoniobacterales bacterium
CCGCGTCACGGATCAGATGGGAGAAACGCAGGCGTTCACCCTCGAAACGTTCCTCCCCGCAGGAGGAACAATATTGCCCCCGCAAAGGCGCGTCACAGCTGGGACAAATCGCGGCTGTCCCTGGCAAGTCCATCAATTCAACTTCTTCAGCGTCAATGGTCACGATTCGGTTAGCTGCCCCCTGCGCCGAACTATACCCAAACCATCGGCGCCAGCGTCAAGCCTCTGCACATCAATCTGCGCGCGCGAGCAAGCTGGTCTCTTCCGCCGGAACGAAATCACTGACGCGTCGCGTGGAAATAATGACGTGCATTCCGATATGGGTTTGCGGATAGAGCGCGATGACATCGCGCGAGCGCATCCGGATGCAGCCGTAACTCGCCGGCCGGCCGAGGCGCCGCTCTTCCGGCGTGCCGTGAATATAAATGCGGCGTTCGTGCGCCCCGCGATTTTGCTCTTCCAAGCCTCGCAACCAGATCACACGCGAGACAATCGCGTCCCGACTGGGTGCATCGACCTCAACGACCTCACCGGTCGCGGCGCGGCTCTTGATTACCGCGCCGGCCGGCAGGTTGTCGCCAAACTTGGCCGAGACGAAGAGAGTCCCGAGAGGCGTGCGATAGCTTCCGCCTTCGTCGCCGACGCCGAACTTCGAAGTCGAAATCGGATAACGCGCCAGGAGATGATGCTGGTCGACCAAAACGAGCGCCTGGTCCGGCACACTGACGATGATCTCCGGGGCAACCGCGGCGCACCGCGACGTGGCGCCGACCAGCAGCAGAGAGAGGAAAGCGGTTCTAATCACGAGCGTGATCAACCAAGGGTTGCAGCTCGGTGATGAGCGAATCGATCTTGCGCAAATCTTTGCGCCGGCCTTTCTCTGGCTTGATCCGGCGATCGCGAAGCATGCTGGCAAAATCACGGACGCGGTGGAGTTGCTCGCGCGAAAGCTCTTCCACCGGCGCATAGGATTGAAGAGCAGCGGTCGCGGCAGAAAGTTCACCCTCCAAGCGGCTGGTGTAGGCGCGCGCGGTTGCGCGCAGTTCACGACGCAAGGTCTGTAATTCCAATTCCAACTGCCGCACCGGCGAGGTTTCGTGTTTTCGCTTTTTCATCAGCTCATCGCCGAGGCTGGCCTGCTCGAGACCGGCTGGGTCGAACTATCATCCGGTCGATGGGCGACGATCTCGATCGCGCCATCGAATTGCTCGACCAATGCCGTGCAACTCTCTACCCAATCACCAGAATTGTAGTAGGTGACATTCCCGATCCGTTTCACGGCCGCGCTGTGAATGTGCCCGCAAAGAATCGCTTCGACCCGATACTTCGCCGCGTACTTTGCCACCGCCGCTTCGAATTTTCCGATAAAACTGACGGCATCTTTCACTTTCGCTTTCACCGCCGCGCTGAGCGACCAGTAGCCGAGGCCGAAGCGGCGGCGCAGGAAATTGACCAGCGGGTTCAGGCCGAGGAGGAAGGTGTAACCAAGATCGCCGGCGAAGGCGAGCCAGCGGACGTTCTGCACCACCGTATCCAGCTCGTGCCCGTGAATAACGAGAATTCGGCGACCATCCGCGGTCCGATGAATGGCGCGCTTCTGGATCGTGATCTCGCCGTAGCGTCCGAGGTATTGCCCCACCATCTCGTCATGATTTCCGGGAATGTAAATCACCGGCGTGCCCTTGCGCGCGCGGCGCAGAATCTTTTGAATGACGTCGTTGTGCGCCTGCGGCCAGTAAGGCTTGCGGCGCATCGCCCAGGTATCGATCAGGTCGCCGACGACATAAAGGGTCTCGCACTCGTACTCGCGCAGGAAATCGAGCAGCATTTCGGCGTTACTACCGCGCGTCCCGAGATGGACGTCGGAAATCCAGATCGTCCGAACCTTTTTGGTCTCGGAAAATTCCGATTCTCTCTCGGAGGGAACAAACGGAGTTCCGCGGAGCGGTGGCGGGGCGAGCATGCACGCTAATTATGCTCAAGCCAGGCGCACGCAGCAACGTGGCCAGTGTTACAATTCCGTGACAAACTAGAAGTTCACGCCCGGCGTCGTCCGCGCCTGGCTCGGCGAAGCCCCCGGCTTATCCACTCCTGGGATCGGCTCGTCTGAGCGGAGCGAAGCCGGTTCGTCTCGCGCGCCCACATCAATGTCATCGGTGGCGCACCCGTTCAGGAACAGGATCAGGCAACTCGCGGCCGAAAGGATTGACCACCGTTTCATGCCCCAATCAAACCTGAATCGGCCACGGCGCAAGCACCCGGGGAGCGAAAACCACCCAGGTGCTCCTGATCGGCTGCCGGGAAAAACTAGTGCTCCTTCCGCGTGATCAGCGTCTCGGTCAGGTCACCGATTTTCGGATCCGCATCGCGCGAACTTAACGGTGCGAGGTTAAAACGTTTCTCGATCAGCTTCAGAATCGAGATGGTCTCGAACTCGTTGTGATCGACATAACCAGTGCGGGCAAAGGGCGAAATCACGATCGCGGGCACTCGCACGCCCACGCCCCAGCCATCCTGCCGCACGGGCGGAACGACATGGTCCCAGCGACCGCCATTTTCGTCATAGGTAATGACAATGGCGCAATCGTTCCAGACCTTGCTGTTGCGCACCGCGTTCACCAAGTCGGCCACATGCTGCTGACCGGTCACTTCCGCGGCGTATCCCGGATGCTCGTTATCGATTCCCGCCGGCTTCACAAATGAGACCGGTGGCAGGTTGTCTTGCAAGTCAGCAAGGAACTGCGTTTCGTCCTGCAAGTGTGCATTCGGTCCTGTCGTCGCCGGATTAAGCGCGGGCGTGCTGGTGTAATTGGCCGTCGGCGCGGTGAGGAAAGGCGCGTACTTCGTATAGTAAGCGAACGGCTGATGGTGGAACTGAAAGATGATGTTCGGATCCGTCGAAGCCGCAACGTTACTGTTCAGAGCCGCATTCCATCCGCCGGAATACCACTTCCAATTAATTCCGGCATCGTCGAGGCGATTACCAATCGTCACGGTGTAGCCCGGCTTCGATGGATCGGTGTTATTGATCAAAAGGCGCTTGTCCGTCGTCGCGTTCGGGAAGAACGGCGCCAGGAGCGGTTGCACCGTGTTGATCGCATATTTCCCATCAACCGTTAGCTGATTATCCTTCAGGATCTTGGTAGTTGGATCATAGCTTGATTGCCAGCCGGCAGGGATCGGCGAGGTCCACGGCGGCGATTGCGCCGAGATCAACCACTGGTGATTCAGGAAAGAGCCGCCGTAGGCCGAATGGTAGAAGTTGTCGCAGAGCGTGTATTGCTGAGCCAGTAAACCTTCCGGAAGATTGGTGGCATCGAGATAGCTCAGGACCAATCCCGGGTTGTCGCTCCAGGTTACGAATTTACCCAGGTCGCTGATCTTTGTCTCAAGAAAACCGTTATCGATCTGAAGTTGCTCATGGTAGAAGCGATGAATGATATCACCGGTCTTCGTGTTTGCCGTAATGTAGTTCGAGAAGTCGTAGGGAATGAGCGGGAGCGCGACGTGGTGGTTGCTAAAGAAGGCCAGATTGTTATCGGGACTGACCGGGAAGTCCGGATCGACTGCGCCATTGTTAAGCGGAGACGGCGTCTTATAGATTAACGACGAATACATCGTGCTCTTGTCATATTGCGGCAAGGTGTCGAACCCGTAAGCATAACCACTCGCGCCAGGAAACTGACCGTAGAGTGAGTCAAAACTCCAGTTTTCCTGGTAGATCACGATGATGTGGCGAATGCGCTGAAGGGCATTGCCATTCAAGGGACGTTCCTGTTCCTTGGCGAAGGCGACGGAGCCCGGAGCAAGGAAGATCGCTCCGGCGGTCAAAACACCGGCGGTGCGCCGGGCTAATTCTAACAGAGATGAAACAGTGGTTTTTTTCATGGTGTGGTGAGGACGAAATACTCTCGTCCTCGCACGACCCTGCCGCCGTTATGTCACGGTTGAATGAAGCAGAGGTGACGATGCGGTGAACTTTGCGCCTCCATCCCGAAACAACTGACTGATCCCCGTGATCTATCCTGCGAAGCCCAACTCCTGACATCATTCTCCAATCTCCGCCCATCACGGCAAAAGGTTTGTGTTCTGTGCTATAATTCCTCCGCGAATGCAGATCCTCGTCGTTGAAGATCATACTGACACGCGCAGCATTCTGGCGCTTCTCCTCAGCCGCTGCGGTTGCCGCACCGTCACGGCCAAGAACATCAAGGAAGCGCGGCAGCGTTTGGAAGAAATGCAATTCCGCATTCTCATCTCCGACCTCAATCTTCCGGATGGCGACGGTGTCGACCTCGTGCGGCAAGCCAAGAAAATGCAGCCAAACTTGAAAGCGATCGCCGTCACCGGACGCACATCCGAAGAGGAGCGTGCGTTGGGGATGGAAGCCGGTTTCGATTGTTACCTGACCAAGCCAGTCGACTACCTCAGACTACGCGAAGCGATCAAAGTCTAGCATGCCGCGCGGCGCTACTACTTCGCGAACGCGAACCCGAACTTCGCGAATGTTTCCCGCGCCGCCGCTCCCGCGAGGTAGTTGGCGAACTTTGTCGCCTCCTCCGGATCCTTCGACGATTTCAACACCGCCAGCGGATAGGTAATCTTCGGCCCGTCCGCCGCCGCGACTTCCAGCGCCACCGTGACCTTCCTGGTAATCATCGCGTCAGTTTTGTAAACGATACCGGCCTCCGCATTACCCGACTCGACCGCCGCCAGCGCCGCACGCACGTTCTCGGTTGGAATTACCTTGGGCTGGATGGCCTCCCAAACTCCCAGTTTGATTAAATACTCCTTTGCGTAAATGCCGGCCGGCACGCTCGAAGACTCAGCCAACGCGATCTTCTTGTATTCCGGCTTGGCCAGGTCGCGCGCCGTGGACAGCGAAAGCTTCGAGTCGGCTGGAATCACGATCACCAACTGATTCGTCAACAGCGTCCGCCTCGTGCCCGGGAGGAGGAGATCCTTCTTCTCCAGCCCATCCATCTTCGCCTCGTCCGCGGAGAGAAACAGGTCGGCGGGGGCCTGCTCCTCGATTTGCCGTGCCAGCATGCTCGACGCGCCGAAGTTGCAGGTAATTTTGACCCCGGTCTCCTTTTCGTAAGCGGCCCCAATTTCCTTCATCGCATCGGTCAGGCTCGCCGCCGCCTGCACCACCAACTCCGCCGCCTGCACTCGGAGGCCGAGGCAGAGGCTGCCCACCAACAAAAGTAGTAGTTTCTTCTTCATCGGCAATTATCCGCGTCTCACCGAGCCGGGAGAGCGTCGCCGGACGCACGCGAGCAGCAGCCCGCTTCTCTGACGCACCGGCAGCCGAGCACGCCCAACGCTCCACCCATTACTGGCGCGATGAGGTAAACCCAGAGACTGCCAAGATGAAACGAGACGAGCGCCGGCCCGAGCGAGCGCGCGGGATTCATGGACGCGCCGCAAATCGGCCCCGCGAACATCGCC
>JBBSEO010000177.1:0-5428 GCA_038239645.1 Chthoniobacterales bacterium
CCGGAAATTTTAAATGCAAACCGGCGCCATCGCGCAGCATCGCTGCGGGATGAAAATGACCGATAATCTTCGTGAGATTCGTCGTTCCCGGCGCGCAATGGCCGTGATGAAACTCGAAGTCGCGCGTGGCAAACGTCTCGATCATTTCCATTTTTCGCCGCAGGCCGCGATCATGATTTCCAGCAATCGCGATCACTTCGCAGGAAGTCGCCACGCGCGCCAATAAATCTCGCAACGGTTCGAAGGCCGCCGCGTCGTGGACGAGATCGCCAATGATGATCAGGCGCTGCGGTTGATAATCGGCGATCAGTTGCAAGAGACGAGCGCTGGTCGAATCCATGCCCCAGAACGGAACCAGGCGGCCGGCGGCGCGCTGACTCAATTCGAATCCGAAATGGAGATCCGCGATCGCGAGCCAGCGTTCCGTTTCGTGAAAGAGAGCGAGCCGGGCATCGAGCAAAACGTTGGGAGCGATCTTTGCCTGAAGTGGTGAAAGCGCGGCCATGGACGAAGCGAATTTATTCTTGCGAATCCGCCGTTCAATCAGTATTGAGCCCGCATCCTGCTCCGAATCAGAGTCATGGGAAAGGTGCTGCTTTGGGTGGCGGCAGGGCTACTTGTCGGCTGCGCTACCTCCACAACTCAGGTCGCAAAACACGTCGGCGAAAAGCCGACACGCATGACGGTGCGCACCACGGCCTACTGCCGGAACGAGCGCGGCGGAGTGAGAGTGAATGCCATTGGCACTTACCTTTCCGGACGTCATGTCAAGAGCGCCGCCGCGGACTGGTCGCGTTTTCCTCTTGGCACGCGGTTCCGCTTAGTGAGGAGCAGCGAGGAATACGTCATCGACGACTACGGGCGTGCTCTGATCGGAACGAATACGATTGATCTCTACAAAAATTCGCGCCTGGAAATGCGACGCTGGGGCGTCCGGCGGGTCGAGATCGACATTTTGCAATGGGGCTCGGAAGAGCAAAGTCTCAAGGTCCTCACCCCGCGCGCGAGAAATAAACTCGTGCGCCCGATGGTCGCAGCGTTGAGCAAAAAGCAGCCGAAGAAAGTCGCTTCGCTCGACCGTTAGGCTTTGGCGCGCGGAGAATGAAGCGCGAATGAAAGTCCTCGTGGTCGGTGGCGCCGGCTATATCGGCAGCGTTTGCGCAGAGCTCCTGCTCAACGAGGGGCACGACGTCGTGACGCTCGATAATCTGAGCGAAGGACACCGGGCGGCGGTCGATCCACGCGCGGAATTCGTCCCGGGCGACCTGGCCGGGCGCGATGAGCTTTTCGAGATTTTGCGCCGCGTTCGGCCGGCCGCGGTGATGCATTTCGCCGCGAACGCGCTCGTCGGCGAATCGATGCGCGATCCCTCCAAATATTTTCGCAACAATATCGGCAACGGCGTCAACCTGCTCGACGCCATGCTCGCGGCCGACTGCCGGAACCTCGTTTTTTCGTCCACCTGCGCCACCTTCGGGCCTCCGGAAAAAATTCCGATCGATGAGTCGTCGCCGCAGCGGCCGATTAATCCCTACGGCGAATCGAAACTCGCCTTCGAGCGCATTCTCCGTTGGTATGGCAAAATCCATCAACTGCAATTTATCGCGCTGCGTTATTTCAACGCCGCCGGTGCCTCAGAAAAATTCGGCGAAGATCATCGTTGCGAAACCCATCTCATCCCGAACGTGCTCAAGGTCGCGCTGGGCGAAGCGAAGGAGGTTGAGGTTTTTGGAACTGATTACGAGACGCCGGACGGCACCTGCATCCGCGACTACATTCACATCCTGGATCTGGCGCGCGCGCATGCGCTGGCCTTGGGCGCGCGGGAAAGCGCGTTCTACAATCTCGGCACCGGCGGCGGCACGAGCGTGCGCGAGGTGATCGATGCCTGCCGCAGGATTGCCGGCCGCAAGATCCCGGTGGCGGAAAAACCGCGGCGTCCCGGCGATCCCCCGCGACTGATCGCCTCGTCGGAAAAAATCAAACGGGAACTAAAATGGCACCCGCAATTTGAGAGCATCGACGCCATCGTGACCAGCGCATGGGAATGGCATCAGAAATTTCCGCGCGGTTATCAGGACTAAAAAAAACGCCCGCCGGCGAACCAGCGGGCGCTTAAACTTTACCTGATCGTTAATCGTTAGGGATTAACGGTCGTGGTCGTCGTCGTGGTCTTTTCCGTGGTCTCGGTCACCGGCTTGCTCAGGTGAACAGTCTTCACCACCATGCGGTCGCCCTGCTTCATGTACTCGACGCTGGCCGGCATGTCCGTGCGGACTTCCTTCCAGGTGACGGTGCGACCGGTCGAGTCAACAATCGTTGTCTCCGGCGTGTAGTAATACTTCACCGGTTCTGCGGCCGCCTCAGTGCGGAAGGAGAAGTAATCGGTGCCCGGGGCGCCGACGAATGCGCCGGTGCTGTTGGTCACGCCCACACCGACGGGGCCGACGTGCGCGCCGACGGAGGTGGTCGTTTGACCGAAAGCTGCGGTCGCTGCCAGCGCGCCAGCCGCGCCGATTGAAAACATTTTCGCTATTCTATTGTCTTTCATGTTTGTCCTTTGTTTGGTTAAACGGATGCTTTCCGTTGTGCCTGTGTCCGACTGCGCTCAGCCGGACTTTATTCACCTAACTATCGAAAAAGGCGCCCGTGCCGGTTGCCTCGGAATAACGCCTTCCCGTTCTTCATAAAATGCAGGCGTTGCCCGGTTTTCGCGATTTTTTGCCCGCGGATTGTGCCCGTCGGAATTATATTTTTGCCCGGTGGCGGGAGGTGGCGCGGCGCTACGGTTTCGTCGAGTGGGACGGTCCAGTGCTGGAGCCGACGGAGCTCTATCGGAAAAAAAGCGGTGATGAAATTGTGCACCAGCTTTTTAATTTCACCGACAAAGGCGAGCGGGAAGTTGCGCTGCGGCCGGAATTGACGCCCACGCTCGCGCGCGTGGTCGCGGCGCACGACCGCGAATTCAGGAAACCGCTGAAGTGGTTCGCGATTCCGCAATGTTTTCGTTACGAGAAACAGCAGCGCGGTCGCTTGCGCGAACACTTTCAATTAAATTGCGATCTCATCGGTGACGCGTCGCCGGGGGCCGATGCGGAGATGATCGCGCTCACGATCGATCTCGTCCGCGCCTTCGGTTTTACCGCCGAGGATTTCGTGGTGCGCATTTCTGATCGCGAATTCTGGTTGGAATTCTTGAAAGTCGAACGGGTGCCCGAAGAACATTGGCCGGAGATTTTGCAAGTGATCGACAAGTCGGAACGCGAGCCGCGCGAAAAGACGTCGGAAAAACTTGGCAACCTCGGCACGAAAGTTCTCGCCATTTTCGAGCAGGGTGGCGAGAGCGCGAAGCTGCGCGCGATCATGGAAAATCTACACCGACGGGGGCTGGGCGATTGCGCCAAGATCGATGTCCGGATCGTCCGTGGGCTGGCTTATTACACCGGCGTCGTCTTCGAAGTGTTCGATCGCGCCGGAAAATTTCGGGCGATCGCCGGCGGCGGGCGCTACGACAATCTTATCGCGCAGTTGAGCGACGAAGCGGTTGCATCTCCCGCGATTGGATTTGCCATGGGCGACGTGGTCCTTGGCGAAATGATCCGCGAGCATGGAGCCGCCGCACTGCAAATGCATCACGAAATGCAACGCGATCGATGGCTGGATATTTTTGTCATCGTTGCCAAGGAAGATCGACGCGCCGATGCATTGGCAACAGTCCAGCAGATGCGCGATTCCGGCCACCGGGTCGACTACGCGATCGGCCCGACGAAAGTCCCGAAACAATTTCAGGCTGCGGAAAATCTCGACGCGAAAATGGCGCTAATTTTCGGTGATGAGTGGCCGCTCGTCTCGGTGAAGAACCTTGCCACCGGCCAGCAAGAGCTCGTTGCACACGGCGATTTGCTGGCGCATCTGTCGCGCTAACGCACGAGCACCGCGCGCCGCTCAACATGTATCGCACTCATCATTGCAACCAGTTGCGGAAAGAAGATATCGACGCGCAGGCAACGTTGGCCGGCTGGGTGCAAGTGCGAAGGGATCATGGCGGTGTAGTCTTTATCGACCTGCGCGATCGCGAGGGCCTGACCCAGGTGGTTTTTCGCCCGGAGGAAAATGCGGAAGTGGCGAAGCAATCGCATGCGCTGCGCCCTGAAGATGTGATTCAGGTTTCGGGTCGGGTCGCGCCGCGCCTCGCGGGCACGGCCAATCCGAACCTCGCGACCGGTGAAATCGAATTGCTCCCACAAAAGCTCACCGTCCTGAATCGAGCCGAGCATTTGCCGTTTCCGCTCGATGCCGCGGTGCAGAACGAAGACCTGCGACTGACGCATCGCTATTACGATCTGCGCCGTCCAAAGCTAGCCCGCAATTTGCGCATGCGGCACCGCGTCACTCAAGCCACGCGCTCGTATCTGGACAGCCAGGGCTTCGTCGAAATCGAGACGCCGATCCTTTCCAAGAGCACGCCGGAAGGCGCGCGGGATTTCCTGGTGCCGAGCCGGCTTGCCCCGGGAAAATTTTACGCCCTGCCGCAGGCGCCGCAGCAATACAAGCAGCTCCTGATGGTCGCGGGCGTGGAGAAATATTTCCAGATCGCGAAGTGTTTTCGCGACGAAGATTTGCGCGCGGACCGGCAGCCGGAGTTTTCGCAAATCGACCTCGAAGCTTCCTTCGTCGTTCCCGAGGACATCTACGCGTTGACGGAAGGAATGCTGGCCGCGGTTTTTCTCGCCACGCACGGGATCGAGATTTCGACGCCGTTCCCGCGGCTGACTTATCACGAGGCGATCAGCAATTTCGGCAGCGACAAACCCGACCGGCGTTTTGGGATGCCGCTGGTCGATCTTGGCGATGTCTTTGCCGCGAGTCAGTTCAAGGTTTTTCGCAGCGCGCTCGATGGCGGCGGTGTGCTGAAAGCGATCAACGCGAAGAAATTTGCCGGCATTACCATTGGACAGGTCGACGAGCTGACGGCGCTGGCGAAAAATTTCGGAGCCAAAGGGCTGGCATTTATCAAAGTTGAAAACGGCGAATGGAAATCGCCGATCGTGAAATTCTTCAGCGACGCAGAGAAGGAGAGTCTGCGCGCGAAACTCGCGCTGGAGGAAGGCGACTGCGTTTTCTTCGCCGCCGATCAATGGGCGATCGCATGCGAAGTCCTGGGCCGCCTCCGGCTGCGTGTCGCCGAGATCCAGAAGCTCACCCTCGATTCCGAGGCCCTCGATTTTCTTTGGGTGACGGATTTTCCGCTGATGCAATTCAGCGCCGAAGAAAACAAATGGAACGCGGTCCATCATCCTTTCACGCGACCGAAAACGGAAGACTTGCCACTGCTGGCGGCGGGGAAGTTCGGAGAGATTCGCGCGGAAGCCTACGACGTTGTCCTGAACGGCGTCGAAGTGGGCGGCGGCAGCATTCGCGTGCACGA
>JBBSEO010000178.1:0-5317 GCA_038239645.1 Chthoniobacterales bacterium
GCTGATCGTGAGCGAGTCACCACTGGTCGGGACCGGTCTCGAAGGCAAAGTCGCGCGCGATTCCCACGCAGTCACGGTTGCGATCGATGGCGGCAAAGTCGCGTCGGTCACAGCGGACCAAATTATTATCACGAAAGATGGCCACTTTCCGGAAAGCCGGAAGAAGCTAAAGAGCGATCACGAAGCCGGAATTCACCTTTACGAGTTGCGCAAATTCATGCGCTCGAACGCCGGGACCTGCGTGAACCAAAAGCCGATCGTGAAGAAAGGTCAGCACGTGAAGAAAGGCCAGGTCATCGCGGACGGTCCGAACACCGACCAGGGCGAACTCGCGCTCGGCCGAAACGTGCTCGTCGCGTTCATGCCGTGGAACGGTTACAACTTCGAAGACGCCATCATGATTTCTGAGAAGGTGGTAAAGGAAGACATCTACACTTCCATCCACATCGACGAATTCGAGATCGGCGCGCGCGATACCAAGCTCGGGCCGGAAGAAATCACCCGCGATATTCCGAACGTTTCGG
Organism: Chthoniobacterales bacterium; assembly: GCA_038239645.1. Classification (GTDB taxonomy): domain Bacteria; phylum Verrucomicrobiota; class Verrucomicrobiia; order Chthoniobacterales; family UBA10450; genus AV69. The sequence continues at coordinate 525 of JBBSEO010000178.1, forward strand.
AAGAGGCCTTGCGCAACCTCGGTCCGGACGGGGTTGTTCGCGTCGGCGCAGAAGTGAAGCCGGGCGACATTCTCGTCGGCAAGATCACTCCGAAATCTGAAACGGAATTGGCGCCGGAAGAGCGGCTGCTGCGCGCGATCTTCGGCGAGAAGGCCGCGGACGTGAAGGACACTTCACTGACGGTTCCTTCCGGAACTTACGGCATCGTCATGGACGTGAAGGTTTCATCGCGCCGCGAAGTTTCGCGCGAAAAACTGACGCCGACGGAGACGAAACGTCAGCTTAAGACGATCACGGAAGACCATCGCAAGAAGAAGGAAGAGTTGATCGAACAGCTGACCGACGCGCTTTCCAACATTTTGTTAGGCGAAAAGATTCCGCTCGACGTCGTCAACGCCGAGACGGGAGAGATTATCATCCCGGCGAACCGCAAGATCACCAAGACGCTGTTGCGCAAATTGGCGAACGTTTACGATCACATCGAGATCGATCCGTCGCCGATCCGCAACAAAATCCGCGAGATCATTGCTTCCTACGAACATAAGTTCGCCGAGCTCGAGCTCGAGCGGGAGCGCGCGATGGATCGCGTCGAAAGCGGCGACGACATCGACCCCGGCATCATCAAGCAGGTCAAGGTTTACATCGCCTCGAAGCGCAAGCTTTCGGTTGGCGACAAGATGGCCGGTCGCCACGGCAACAAGGGCGTCGTTGCCCGGATCGTGCCGGAAGAAGACATGCCATTTTTGCCGGATGGAACGCCGGTGGAAATCGTGCTCAACCCACTGGGCGTGCCGAGCCGTATGAATGTCGGCCAGGTGCTGGAAACACACCTCGGCGTGGCAGCGAAGGCGCTCGGGTTCAAGGTTGCGACGCCGGTCTTCGACGGCATCACCGAGTCGAAAGTGCGCGAATACTTGAAGGACGCGAAGAAGCAGGAGGGTTATACCTGGGTGCAGGAGAGCGGAAAATCGCGGCTCTTTGACGGGCGCACCGGCGATGCCTTCGATCAGGAAGTGGTCGTGGGCTACATCTACATGATGAAGCTCGGTCACCTCGTCGCGGACAAGATCCATGCTCGCGCGGTTGGACCTTACTCGTTAGTGACGCAACAGCCGCTGGGCGGCAAGGCCCAGTACGGTGGCCAGCGTTTTGGCGAGATGGAGGTTTGGGCGCTGGAAGCGTATGGCGCGGCCTACACCCTGCAGGAATTGCTGACGGTGAAGTCGGACGACGTCCAGGGGCGCACCCGGATCTACGAGTCGATCGTGAAAGGCGATAACTCGCTCGAGGCCGGCACGCCGGAATCTTTCAACGTCTTGATCAAGGAAATGCAGTCGCTGGGCTTAGACGTCAAAGTGGGCGGGCAGGCGCCGGCGAGTGTGTTTGATGGTGCGGCGGTGTAATCGGCGGATTTCGTAAATTTGGATTTGGTTGTTAACGAGAATTAAATAGATGAACGAACATTCCTGGCGGGAGTTAGTGGGCGAAGAGCGCGCGGTCGGTTTCGATCAGGTGGCGATCGGCGTGGCCTCGAGCGATACCATGCGCTCGTGGAGCAAAGGTGAAGTAAAAAATCCGGAAACGATCAACTATCGGACGTTTAAACCAGAGAAGGGTGGTCTTTTTTGCGAACGCATTTTCGGGCCGACCCGGGACTGGGAATGCTCCTGCGGAAAGTATAAGCGAATCAAGCACAAGGGCGTGATCTGCGACCGTTGCGGGGTCGAGGTGACGTTAGCGCGGGTGCGCCGTGAGCGCATGGGACACATCGAACTGGCGGTGCCGGTTTCGCACATTTGGTTCTACAAGTGCATGCCGTCACGGCTGGGCTTGATGCTCGACATGAGCGCGCGCCAGCTCGAACGCGTGATCTACTACGAGGATTACATCGTGATCGATCCTTGCCAGACGCCGCTGACGAAGACGCAGCTCCTGAACGAGATCGAATACCGCGAAGCCCAGGAACAATACGGGGAAGCGTTCACCGCCGGGATGGGGGCTGAAGCGGTCAAGAAACTTTTAGCCGAGATCGATCTGCACAAGCTCAACAAGGAGCTGGAAGAGGCGATGGGCAATACCAAGAGTAAACAGATTCGGAAGAAGCTGGCGAAGCGTTTGAAACTGGTGCAGGGCTTTATGAGCTCGCACGCGCGCCCCGAGTGGATGGTGCTCGAAGTGCTGCCGGTGATCCCGCCGGATTTGCGTCCGCTGGTTCCGTTGGAAGGTGGCCGATTCGCCACGTCCGATTTGAACGATTTGTATCGACGTGTGATCAACCGGAACAACCGGTTAAAGAATCTCCTTCAGCTCAAGACGCCGGACGTCATTATCCGAAACGAAAAGCGCATGTTGCAGGAAGCGGTGGATGCGTTGTTCGACAACGGTCGCCATGGTCGCGCCGTCACTGGTGCGGGCAATCGTCCGCTGAAATCACTTTCCGACATGCTGAAGGGCAAGGGCGGGCGTTTCCGCCAGAACCTGCTGGGCAAGCGCGTCGATTACTCCGGCCGTTCCGTCATCGTCATCGGTCCGGAATTGAAACTGCACCAGTGCGGTTTGCCGAAGAAAATGGCGCTCGTCTTGTTCGAGCCCTTCATCATTCGTCGTCTGAAAGACCTCGGTTACGTCCACACCGTGCGCAGCGCGAAGAAGATGATCGAGCGTCAGACGCCCGAGGTCTGGGATATTCTCGAGGAAGTGACGCGCGGGCATCCCGTGTTGCTGAACCGCGCCCCCACCTTGCACCGTCTTTCGATTCAGGCTTTCGAGCCGCAGTTGATCGAAGGCGAAGCGATCCGCATTCATCCGCTCGTTTGCACCGCGTATAACGCGGACTTCGACGGAGACCAAATGGCGGTGCACGTGCCGCTTTCGGTCGAAGCGCAGATGGAAGCGCGCATGCTGATGCTGGCGCCGAATAATATTTTCTCGCCCTCGAGCGGGAAGCCGATCACGACGCCGTCACAGGACATCACGCTCGGCTGTTATTATCTCACGCAGAATCCTCGTCGCGCGGCGGGTTCGAATTCCGAGGCGCGGCTGCCGCTTTTCGGCGACCCGGTGGAAGTAGAATTCGCGATGGCAGAGGGTTCGGTGAAAACGCACGACCGCATCCGTTTCAAGAATCCGGATGTTGGATTGGACACGATTTACGGCGACAAAAATGCCCGCGTGATCGAGACGACCGCAGGTCGCGTCATCTTCAATCAGATTTGGCCGAAGGGCATGGGCTTCTTCAATCGTGCCGCAGGCAAGAAGCAGTTGAGCGATATTATCTGGCGCTGCTATCAGGTTTCCGGTCAGCAGGGCACGGTCGAGACGCTCGATCAGTTGAAGGAGCTTGGCTTCCGCGAAGCGACGAAGGCGGGGGTATCGATCGGGATTTCGGACATGATTATTCCGAAAGAGAAACAGATCGAACTGGACAACGCCTACAAACAGATCCGCACGGTCGAGCAACAGTATCGCAAGGGCATCATCACCGATGGCGAGCGTTACAACAAGATCATCGACATCTGGACGCACGCGGGCGACGAGATTTCGAACGTCATGTTCCGTACCCTCGAGCACAATGAGGGCCGCAAGGAATTGAATCCGGTCTATCTCATGGTGGATTCCGGTGCGCGCGGTAATCGTCAGCAGGTGCGTCAGCTCGCCGGCATGCGCGGTTTGATGGCGAAACCGAGCGGCGAAATCATCGAGCGCCCGATTACTTCAAACTTCCGTGAAGGTCTCAGCGTGCTGGAATACTTTATTTCTACCCATGGCGCCCGCAAAGGCCTGGCCGATACCGCGCTAAAGACGGCGGACTCGGGTTATCTCACCCGCAAACTCGTCGACGCGTCGCAGGACGTGATCATCAACGAAGACGATTGCGGCACGGTGAATGGGATCACGGTTCGTTCGATTTACGAAGGCGACGAAGAAGTCGTCGATCTCGCGACCCGCATTGTTGGCCGCGTCAGTTGCGAAACGGTCGCTGACCCGGTGGAAAAGAAGAAGAAAATCGTCAAAGCCAATCAGCTCATCGATGAAACCATCGCGGCGAATCTGCAGAAGATCGGAGTCGAGCAGTTGAAGATTCGTTCGGTGCTGACCTGCGAATGCGGGCGCGGAGTTTGCGCAAAATGCTACGGCCGCAATCTGGCGACCGGGCAGTTCGTGAAGCTCGGCGAAGCAGTCGGCATTATTGCCGCGCAATCGATCGGTGAGCCCGGCACGCAGCTGACGATGCGAACGTTCCACATCGGCGGCACGGCGAGCCAGACCTTTAAGCAGCCGATCATCAAAGCGAAGAACGATGGCCAGATTCAATTTAACGATCTGCGCACAGTGCAGGCACTCGACGGCAGCTGGATTGTGCTGAACAAGAATGGCTCGATCAGCGTGCACAATGCCGAGGGTCGCGAGCTGGAACGTTACAACGTCGTGATCGGTTCCGTGATTTCAAAGGGAGACGGCAGTCAGGTCAAAAAGACGGAGACGTTTGTGCAATGGGATCCGTATAACGTCCCGATCTTGACCGACAAAACGGGCACGATCGAATTCCGTGACATGATCGCGGGCGTGACGATCAAACGTGACGTCGATGAAGCGACAGGCCTGATGGGCACGGTCATCATCGAGCACAAGGAGGATTTGCATCCGCAGATCGTGGTCGTGGGCGAGAAAAAAGAAGTGTTGGCGAGCTATTCCATTCCGGCGGGCGCGCACGTCATCGTCGACGAAGGCCATAAAATTCGCGCCGGTGCCCTGCTGGCGAAAACGCCGCGAAAGGTCGCGAAAACGAAAGA